>JBOFKI010000095.1:0-46983 GCA_051657245.1 Alphaproteobacteria bacterium
AGTGGGGCTCTAAAAGGCTCCATACGTGATCAGAAATATCGTGACGTCGATGAGAAGCTGTCATAAAAAAATCCTTTTTTTGATTGATTCTACATATCATCCTAACATAAAAAAAATCTTTTGACGACACTATCTAGAAAATTTTATCACCTGGAATTTTTACTGAAGCGTTATGTTTGTGGGGTTTCCCTGGATCCCCGCCGCCGCGGGAGTGACAAAAGGCCACGTGGATGACAAGAAAAAAAAGGCGCAGGAAAGACACAAATTCAAAATAAAATTGATTGATCTTAAAGACAAATTTTGCTAGATTGGGGGTTAAGTTTGGTTGGTAAGTGCTTGAAAAGCTTGGAGGCACTTGCTTTTTTTGCACAAAACCCGCTGAACTTATTTCGCGTCTCTGGAGCAAACGTTTCAGGGGCAAAATACGCGACACCAGGGAGGAACAAACTCCCCGATGCCGCTAACCTTTAACGACTCGCACGAGTCATTTAAGGCTAAACAAGATGTTAAACGATTTTTCTTTTCTGGCGCAACGGAAACTTTCACGCTTTCGACACTTTTTCTTCCCCCCGAGGGAAGGAGAGGGCGGTTTAGGGCTGAGCGACTGTTTCTTTTTCTTGGGGCTGGCCCTTTGGCTGACCTTAAGCACGCTGTGGGAGGATGCTGACGAAGGCGACGATTAAGCCTGGCGTTCACGTTTACTGTCCGGAAAGGGGAGTTTAAGCGCGAACGTGCGAGGTGTTGCAAAGTTCCATGCGACAGTTTTCTCCATAAACAAAGCTATCCATGGCCTTTGCGCGCGTAAGCCTTTTGCGTTTCGCTCCCCTGATCTGAAATTTATAGATTTTCCTGGATCCCCGCCGGCGCGGGAAAGACAACTCAACTTCGCTATTTTTTCCGTCTGGGTCATCCAAGATCTCTTTACAAAAACTGCCGGTTTCATGCGCAGGGTCCTCACGAGTTTTTCAAATCTCAACAGATGCTGAAAAATTGTCGACTCAATTGAGGACACGCCCTAGGACCAAATGAACCCGAAAAGCTGATCATTCATCCATACCCCCTCACAACCTGGGACTCAACGCCTAGACAGAACAGCAAGCTTCAAGGAGGGGGAGAAATGTTTTCAGCTCAATACTTGCCCCCCCTACAAGAACACCAGAGATGCCAGAAATTTTTAAAAAAGTTTGGACATTTTCAGCTGTGACAGAGCCGCCATAGAGAACAGGGACAGTTTGGCCAGCATGGGGGAAAAGTTTTTGAAATGTTTGTTGGACGCAGTCTGCCATGTGTTGAATAGCTTCAGGAGAAGGCGTTTTTTGTGTGCCAATGGACCAGAGGGGCTCATAAGCAATCCACAGAGAATCGGGTTTTTCTAAACCTTCAAGGGCCTCTTGCAGTTGTTGAGAAACGCTTTGCGTCTGTTGCCCTGCTTCACGTTGCTGTTGCGTTTCTCCCACACACACAACAATCTTAAGACCTGCTTCTACCCCGCGAGCAATTTTTTGCTGGAGGCATGTGGCGTCTTCTCCATGATGCTGGCGTCTCTCGCTGTGACCAATTAAAACAAACGTGCACCCCACGTCTTGCAACATTTCAGCGCCCACATCGCCTGTATAAGCACCCTGGGTGAAAGATGCACAATCTTGGCCGCCCAGGAGAAACGTTCTGTCGATAGGTGCTTTAAAGGCTGCGAGGAAAGGAAAAGGAGGGCATACCCCAACCTTCAGCAAACGAAGGCGAGGCTGCTCCAGGAAAACCTGGAGACCCTCAGCAAAGTGCTGAGCATGGTCCCAAGAGCCCTTCATTTTCCAATTTCCGATAATCCAAGGTGCCAGTCCCATCTACGCCCCTGTTTTTCCCTTATTCAAACAGCTTTTTAAACAGAGCAACTTTTGCAATCAACTCTGCTATGCGCACCCACGTTGATCTAGCCTACCAAAGCTTGCTCTTCGGGCTATCATTCAATTAAGCCCCAACTATAGACAATCCCTTCCAAACCAAGGCTTATGCTTTCACCCGAGGGGTTTTCTTAAGCAGCAGTCGCTGGCGTCGCTGCCCTTGCTTTTTTAAACCGTCTGTACAAAGGGAAAAGCTCAGGAGAAACATCACTCGGGGAAAGCTTACTTAGATAGGTGTCTAAACCTCCTTTATGCTCAATCGTTCGGATGGCATGGGTTGAAATCCTCATGCGAATTGCTTTTTTCAGCACATCGCTGGTGAAAGAAACAACCTGGAGATTGGGCAAATAACGACGCCTCGTCTTGTTGTTAGCGTGGCTAACATTGTTCCCAAAAACCGTTTTCTTCCCCGAAATCATACAACGCCTAGACATTCCCGTCTTTTCCTCTCATTTTCCAAAAAATGATTAAAACCGGACTCCATCCTCAACCACAAAGCTAAAAAAGTCAAGCAGCAACCTAATTTTATTTTTGAAAATCATGAAATGAAACGTGCTAAATAAAACGATTTACTTTTCCCCAGAAAGCGTTTTTTAATAACAATAGCTATTGCGAAACACATCTAAGATAAAAATTTTGAACGGGTTAAGGTGACGTGGACTGGGATGGATTACGTGTTTTTTTTAAGGTCGCTGAGATAGGCAGCTTTTCTAAAGCGGCTGAAGTTCTTTATATCAGCCAGTCTGCCCTCAGTCGACAAGTGGCACTTTTAGAAAAAGAGCTTAATTGTGTGCTTTTTTATCGAATCCCCAGGGGACTAAAATTAACCCACAAGGGAGAACTTTTATACAAAACGGTTCAAGAAATTACGGTGCAGCTCGCATCAACAGAGATGATGTTAATCGAGAATAAAGATGCGCCAAGGGGTGTTGTGCGCGTTGCGCTTACCCATGTTTTGGGAGTTCATTGGTTCTCAAAACAACTGTTGGAATTTAGCAAACGCTATCCTGAAATCCATTTTCAACTTACGTTTACGGATTGCGAGGTAAATTTATCGTCCAAACAGTATGATATCAGCATCACCCTGTCTCCTCCTTCAGATCCTGATTTTATCACCTCAAAACCAATGCCAAGTGCCGCAGGTATCTTTGGAAGCAAAGCCTATTTTGAAAAGCATGGAACCCCGACTTGTGTTGAAGATCTAGACCAACATCGCCTGATGATTTTCCAAGAAAAAAGAATAGATTCTACTTTTTTGTCTCATTTTCGGTGGTTGCTTGAGGTTGGACGTCTATCCCAAAAACCACGTTCCCATGTCTTAGCTCTCAATAGTTTCCAAGGACTTTATTATGCGGCCCAAAAGAATCTTGGGCTCGTTCAACTCCCCTTATTTCTTGTGCCCCCAGAGGATGATCTGGTTGAGGTGCTGAAGCAAGAAAACAAGCCGTTAGTCTTTCGCTATGTAGCGTGTACGCGTCAATCCCTCACGCTCAAACGAGTTTTCATTTTTCGTCAATATATCCTGCAAAAATTACAGGAGCTCCCGATTCACCCCAGCTCAAAAGCTTGATTTTCATTTCGATAAAATTTTAATTGAGATTAAAAAATGAAATTACTGATATTTAGGTGCTTATTTATTTCGATTTTTTTGGGTTTAGCCGACTCAGGGAAAGCACAACCTTCGGAAAAAATAGATTATTTTCCAAATTTTGAACCAGCTATTCAAAAAGCTCACCAAAATAACTGCTTTGAAAAAGATGAAGCTAAAAGAGCTGCCACGTGGTGTTTCTGGGCCACGGGCTTTAATCGAGATCATTCTACATTTTCTGATGAGCAACTTCCCCCCGTTCAGATTGGAGGCCCAAACGACGCTCCCCATTTTTTTCAAGGTGTTGAAACTTATTTGAAGCATTTGCCATCCAAGTATGCCTTTGGTTTGATGCTTGACCGTCCTACCCAAATCACAAATAGAACAGAGCTTGATCGCCTCACACAAAATTTTGGAGAGCGCTTTTTTGTCGCTGATGTTGAAGACGTGGGGAAAAAGCTCATCGAAAATTTTCCTGAGTATAAAGAAGCGCTTCAATTGCTTATTGACAACGCAATTGGTGGCGCCCCCGTCTTAACAAGTGATATTTTTCGACTCATTGCAATGCCTTTTGCTGATCCCAAAAATGGAGTGTGGAATGGTAAAGAAAAAATTCGTTATGCATATTTGGATGTTGATACGTTTTTAGACAGAATGAAGAAGGGCCCAGAGGATCTGGTTTGTTGGCTCACGACAAGCTATGAAAAGGTGGGCTCAAACGTCGTGCTTGGAGGCCTTACGCCAAGCGTAAAAAAAGATTCCTGCCAAGATGGAGAAAACTGTGAACTAAGGAAATCTTATGTGAATGCTAAAGATTTTTGCAATATAGACAAATTGTCCTCTATCTGGAATGGATCACTAAAAATAGAGATAAATGTTTCAAAAGGAAAATCAATTTTTTCCCCCTACGTAGAAAAAATTCTAGAGGCCCAAGATGCTGAATTTCTTTCTCAACCTACAAAATTTTATAACCATATCGTCCACGGTTTAAGCGGAGATGGGTATGCTGTTAAAGGTCTAAAAAGCTATAATAATTTCAAAAAAGGAGTTATTGGCACCACAGGACCTGGGTTTTTGGAAAAATTTTATAAAAATACGGAAATTGAAGGGTTTGCCTGGGCTTTTGAATTAGTTGACAAAAAGGTGAGTTATTTAATTGATAAAGCAGATGTTCATTGTGAGAATAGCTGGCTCCCATGTTACAATATGTCGAAATTTTTTACCTGTAACTATGCCAGAGAATTTTGGGCAAAGAAAGGAATTGAAAAAATTGACCAATATGTGAAACAATAATCGCACAGCTGCGCAGGGAGGTGGATATCGTGCAGACGCCAGCCCCCTCTTGAACCGTTTTCAGCAAACGAAACCTTTCCTGTTCTTAAGGGGCTTCAAACCCATATAGCTGAAAAGTCCCCCAATAGGCTATGCGATAAGATTGGAATTATGCTTGACCATCTCCAAAAAAACACAACCCATACATATGAAAAAAGGGCGACAATAAAGCCACCCCTTTTCTAAAACCAAAAACAAATCTAAAATGCGGACCTCAAAAAAAAGAATTACTTACGTGCATATTTAAGCACCCTGCTCTTTCATCATCCTCAAGGTCTGGCGTTTTAAATTTGAACAGGTAAAAAACTCAGAAAAAAAACTATTTCTTTTCTTTGCCTTCTTCTTCAGCACCCTCAACAACTGGAAGCTGCTCTTCAGTTTGGCCCTCAGCTTTTTTCTCTTGGGTTGTTGCGAAAGAAGCCGCAGAAACTAAAGCAAACAACGCGAACAATGCACTAAACAAAACTTTTTTCATTGATATTTTCTCCATTAAAAAAACCCCGTCTCTCGGGACACCCACTTTATGTCTGAATTTTTTATATTTTGCAAGGGGGTTTATCATTTTTTTCAATCTGTTGAAATGCTATTCATCCCCTTTCTTTTCAATAAGATTTCCCCCACAGCATTTTGAAAATACATTAAATATTTTTAAACGGCTTATATTGTTAAATGAAAGCTGAAAGCCAGATGATTTTTTTCGGCACAAGCTCCATCAAACAAATAAGAAAAGGTATGAAAAAATGAATCCAAAGCCGCTCCCCTTGGTCCAATCACTTTCTTTTTTGTTGGCCAACACCTACGCCTTGCTCCTGAAAACACAAAATTACCATTGGAACGTAGAGGGGAGAGATTTTTTCTCTCTGCATAAATTATTTGAAGAACACTATCGAGAGCTTTTTGAGGCTGTTGATGAGATTGCTGAGCAGATTCGGATATGGGGACACCCCGTGGTTGCTTCATTCCAAGCCTTCAGCAGCTTAAGCGTCATTCACGAAGCAGCCACCTCTCAAAAAACAGACTTTCTGCTGTCGAACTTATTTGAAGACCACGAAATCATGATAGCGGAAATTAAAAAAATCTTGAAAGAAGAGAGCATTTTGGAAGATGAAGGGGCTCAAGACCTTTTGGTTAGCCGCCTAAGGGCCCATGAAAAAATGGCTTGGATGCTTCGAAGTAGCTTGACGTCATGTTGAAGATTGATCCTTCAAATCAGCAAACTGCAATAAAACGTGTTTTTTTCTTGATCTTTTTTGGGGATGTTTTAGTCTATTGCCAAATATAAGAACTAGTCAACAAGGGATCAAGACCACTTATGCGGGGGTTGGAGCTTAACAAAATGATGGCAGCTGTGTTGGTTGCCCTTATCCTTGGGAAAATCGCAGATTTGCTAGGAAAAGCCCTCATAAACCCTAATTTTCTTGAAAAAAATGCCTATCATGTAGAAGGTGTTTCTGTTGCAAATAAACTTGGAGCTGCTGAGAAAGAACCTGAACCCATAGAACCGCTTCTAGCGAAAGCAGATGTAGAAAAGGGAAAGCTTGTTGCGAAAAAATGTTTACAGTGCCACACTTTTGAAAAAGGAGGCCCAAACAGGGTGGGGCCCAATTTATGGGGCATCGTGGGCGCAAAACATGGACACATAGAAGCTTTCAGCTATTCTGCAGCCCTCAAAGCAAAAGCAGGCGTTTGGGACTATCAGGCCTTAAACCTGTTTTTACACAAGCCAAGGGCTTATGTGCCAGGCACTAAGATGGCTTTCGCTGGACTTGAAAAAATTCAAGATCGCGCTGATCTCATCGCTTACTTGCGCACCCTCAGTGATCAACCTGCACCGCTACCTCCTTCAAAACCCTAGCCTTTAGGAACCGTGTGATGTCTATCCAAAAAAAGAAAGTCGTACCCACAACTTCTAAAAAGGCAACTGCCTTCATGCCACCCTTATTCGACCGCCTCGTGAGGGAAGATCTGGGGCTTTTAGATGAAGAAGGGCTACGCCATTCAATCCAAAAAGAGATTGGACTGATGCTTGCTGCACGCAGCAACCTACGCCCCCTTCAGCTCGAATTGCTCCATGAGGATGCCGCGCCCCTGTTTGCGGTATACCCAGAAGGAGATCTTGATAGAGAGATATTGGAAGAAGGGGCATTTTGGGACCCTCAAAATCAGGCTTTATGGAACCAAATGGAATTATATTTTGAAAAATGTGTCCAAGCTTTTGAGCCACGCTTGAAGGAGCCGCAGGTTCAAATTGAGCGCTTTGATGTTTCAACCCAAACCCTCTTCCTTTCCATCAAAGGCCGCCTTTTAATGGGTCAACACGCAGAAATTATCTCGTTCCCCCTTGCTTTAAATGCTTCAGATCGCTTTTCTGTTTGAGCTAATTTTTCTCTGAATCTTCCAAAGGGCGTGCTTCGTCCATAAGTAAAATAGGAACTCCTTCCCGAACAGGGTAGGCCAAACCCGCCCGCTGACTCACCAATTCTTGGCGAGAGGGAACATAGGTCAAAGGCCCTTTTGTAAGGGGGCAAATCAACAGCTCCAAAAGCCTAGGGTTTAACTCACCAGCCATACGTTGGCCTTTTGAAGGGGTGCTACTCTGTTTTTCTTGCATCTAAAAAATTCTAACTCCTAGCTTTGGTCTCCAACGCTTTTTGCGCATAAATTTTGATAGGCGCGCTCTTGTGTTCTACCGTGTCCTGATTCACAAGAATCTCATCAACCCCTTCAAGGGAAGGGAGCTCATACATAGAATCTAGCAAAATTGTCTCTAAGATGGAACGCAAACCTCGAGCCCCTGTCTTGCGAGAAATCGCTTTTTTAGAAATGGCCTGCAACGAGTCTTCCTTAAACGTAAGCCTCACGTTTTCCATTTCAAACAAACGTGCATATTGCTTGGTCAGCGCATTTTTAGGCTCTGTTAAAATCTGAATCAAAGCTGCTTCATCTAAATCATCCAAGGTAGCAACCACGGGCAAACGACCGATAAATTCTGGAATTAACCCAAATTTCAAGAGATCATCAGGGTCCACATTTTTTAAAATTTGTCCCGTTTGCCTTCTTTCTACGGCTTGGATATCAGCACCAAATCCCATAGATTTTCCTCTTCCCCGAGCAGAAATGATCTTTTCAAGGCCAGAGAAAGCCCCCCCGCAAATAAACAAAATGTTGGTGGTATCAACCTGTAGAAATTCTTGTTGAGGATGCTTGCGCCCCCCCTGGGGTGGCACAGATGCAACTGTCCCTTCCATAATTTTTAAAAGGGCTTGTTGAACACCTTCCCCCGATACATCTCGTGTAATAGAAGGATTGTCTGACTTTCGGGAAATCTTATCAACTTCATCGATATAGACGATGCCTCTTTGGGCACGCTCTACGTTATAGTCCGCCGCTTGCAGAAGCTTTAGAATAATGTTTTCAACATCTTCACCCACATAACCCGCTTCGGTCAACGTGGTCGCATCTGCCATGGTAAAAGGCACATCCAAAATACGAGCAAGGGTTTGAGCCAAAAGCGTTTTACCACAGCCCGTTGGCCCAATAAGCAAAATGTTCGACTTAGAAAGTTCAACATCATGGTGGCGACGGTTATCGTATTGAATCCGCTTGTAATGGTTATGAACAGCAACGGAAAGAACGCGCTTTGCGTGCTCTTGTCCAATCACGTAATCATCCAAAACACCTTTGATCTCCATAGGAGTTGGAACGCGCTGGTTGCCTTTCTCCAAGTTTACTTTGGATTCTTCATGGATAATGTCTGTGCAAAGCTCAATACACTCATCGCAAATAAAAACCGTAGGACCCGCGATTAGTTTCCTAACTTCATGTTGGCTCTTCCCACAGAAAGAACAATAGAGCGTATTCTTAGACTCACCATTATTCTGTCTTGTCATGCCTGCTCCTTCTTCCTAACCGACTTTTCTTACATACGTTAACACGCAAAATCTCTTTCTTTCCTTAAAGCAAATCAACGAAAAATTTTTGCTTTCTGATAAGATTATCTTACTCCTTCAGCTTGCACGAAGGAAACAAACAAAAGGTTAAAAAACAAATTCGTGTCCAGAAATGTTTCTGGGTTAGGCCTTTGTTGTTTTGTCAGTTTTTTTGGAAACTGCCTTAGGGCTTCCAGACACAACAACGCTGTCAATCAAACCAAACGCCATAGCAGCCTCTGGAGAAAGAAAGTTGTCTCGCTCCATGGCCTTCTCAATTTCATCCAAGGGTTTTCCCGTACGATCTCTGTAAATCTTATTGAGACGCTCCCTAATAGATAGAATTTCTTTAGCATGGATCTCAATATCGGTCGCTTGCCCTTGAAAACCACCCAACGGCTGATGAATCATAATCCGAGCATTTGGTAGCGCAACCCGCTTTCCTTTAGCACCTGCGCACAAAAGCAAAGACCCCGCAGAGGCTGCCTGCCCCATACAAAGGGTTGCAACATCTGGTTTAACATACTGCATCGTATCGAAAATGGCCAACGCAGACGTCACAACGCCTCCAGGAGAATTAATGTAAAGAGAGATGTCTTTTTCTGGGTCTTCTGCTTCCAAAAAAAGCAATTGGGCACAGATAAGACTGGCCAAATCATCATGAATGGGACCACTTAAAAAAATAATCCGCTCTTTCAATAAACGAGAATAAATATCGAAAGAACGCTCCCCTCGAGCGGTCTGCTCAACGACAATCGGAACAAGCGTGCTATGTACGTCAGAATATTTATCTATCACGGTCAACTCCCTTTCCTCTTTTTAAGGCTATTGCATAAAAATGCCTTCTTCTAAAGTTTCTTCCAATTTTTTCAACGTGGTTTTCTCGGTTTTATGAGGCACCTGAGCCGAAATGAAATCAACAATCTTTTGTTCAAAAACTGGCATCTGCAACGGCAAAAACGCTTGAGGATTCTGCCTATAAAATTTAAGCACCTCTTGCTCTCGACCCGGATGACGGGAAACTTCTTCCCTCATAACGTCAAGGAGCTCTTCTTCCGTCAGCTTAATGTTGTGAGTTTCCGCGATTTTTCCAAAAAGGAGTCCCAAACGCACCCGGCGCTCTGCAACTTTTTGATAGAGGCTGTAAAGCTCTGTTTCTTTCTTCTCAAAGTGTTCTTCAAAACTCTTTTCTCGCTCCGCCAAGGCTTCAGCAGGCAAGATGTTTTGATTAGCAATGCACTGGCTGTGGTCATGATCCTCTTCTTCGCCATCGTGATGATGGTGTCCAAGCTGCTCTGGCAGAGGCTCTAAACCAATCTCCCGCAAGGTGTTGCGCCAGATGGATTTAAATTCAGCCGCAACCATCTCTTCAGGAAGATCAACCGTGTACCGTTCAGATAAATAATCCAAAATTTGGCGCTTTAAACACA
This sequence comes from Alphaproteobacteria bacterium, assembly GCA_051657245.1. Taxonomy (GTDB): domain Bacteria; phylum Pseudomonadota; class Alphaproteobacteria; order Holosporales; family JBOFFI01; genus JBOFFI01. The sequence continues at coordinate 10,178 of JBOFKI010000095.1, forward strand.
GCTTAGAAACCATATCTCCATATTGTTTCAGCTGCTCCATCTCCCTTGCCTTGAGGTCTTCTAAACTTTCAAGTTTTAGATGCTTTGCCAATTCTTCTCCCACTTCAAAAGGAATGGTCTCTCGGACTTCATTAACGGAAATTTGCACGTGGACAGATTGACCTGCTAATCGCGAATCTGGAAAATCTGATGGGAAATTGATTTTATCTTTCACCACTTTTCCAGGCACAGCGCCCAAAACGAGCGCCTCTAAATCACCCAGCTCATCCTGTTCGCTGATGTAGAAAAACGTATTTTGAAGAACAGCAGGTTCCCCACTAGGCTTATTCCGAAGTTCCATATCTACAAAAAGCGTGTCACCCCTTTGGGCAGGACGAGGCGTCTCAAGGGGTTTTGAATTGCGCTGTGAAGCCGCAAGCGATTTCAAATGCTCCCCCATCGCCTCTTCTGAAATTTCGACATCGTAAAAGGCTAAAGAAAGATCGGGCCACGCAATTTCTGGAAGCTCAGGGAAAACTTCAAAAGAAATCTTAAACTCGAGATCTTTTCCCTCCTCTGGAACAGATTCAAGGCTATATTGAGGCTTTGAGGCCGTCTTTAAAGCTTTCTCTTTAAAAAAAGCATCAGAGGCTTCATTAACGGCTTCCTCAATTGCATGGCTCCACGCATCTTTGAAAAAAACCTTCTGCAATTGGGAAAAAGGTACTTTACCAGGGCGGAAACCCGGAACTTTATAATCTTTTCCTTTCAACTGGATAAACGCCACCGTTTTTTTATCCACAGTTGAGAAAGGGACGGAAATCTTATAAGCTCTTTTTAGCTTTTCGTTTAAAAGCTCCTGAATCTGCATATCAAACACACCTAAAATTGCTGTTATTATCTCTACGTTTTTTCACGACAACAACTCCCCAAGAGAAGTACACCCTGTATCAAACGTCACACCCTCTGGTACGGGTGAAGGGACTTGAACCCCCACGGCTTGCGCCACCAGAACCTAAATCTGGCGTGTCTACCAGTTCCACCACACCCGCAACCTCCGCATCATATCCTTTTTTTTCTCCGCTTTCTACGTCTAGCATTGAAAAAATATTTTTTTTTAGTCTCCCCAAAAAGCTTTTGCCATAAAAGAAGTTTTTACAACATCATCGCGCTGAAAAGTTAAGAAATAAGCTCTGCTGGCATTTCTTTCTTTCTCAACCAAGCCGTGAAAAAAATGGAAAGCTCATAGAGACCATAGAGAGGAAGGGCCAAACTGATAGGACTCAACAGATCTGGCGGTGTAATGAGGGCCGCAAAAACCACAATGCCCAAAAATGCATACTTTCTGTTTTTCCTCAAAGAATCTAAGCTGACGAGGCCGCTTTTTGCAAGCAATGTCAGCAAGATGGGCAACTGGAACGAAACACCAAAAGCCATCACCAGCTTCATCATTAAAGAGAGGTACTCACTTACCCGGGTTTCAAGCTGAATCGCCAGCTGTCCAGAAACAGGCGGCGCCTCAAAGCTTAAGAAAAATTTCCACGCCAGCGGGCAAACTCCATAATAGGCCATACAAGCTCCCAGCAAAAAAAGGAATGGCGTTGCCACCACAAACGTCAAAAATACTTTCTTTTCATGGGCATAAAGCCCTGGCGCAATAAAACGCCAAATCTGAGCTGCAATGAGAGGGAAAATAATGAAAAACGACGTGTATAGTGAGAGCTTCAGATAGGTCGTAAAAGCCTCCGTCAGCCCCGTAAAAATCAGGCGTCTCCCGGCTTCTCCCTGGAAAAGATCTGCCAACGGCTGTACAAAGAAAAGAAAAATTTTATCTGAAAAAAAATAGCACCCGGCAAATGCAATTCCCCATGCCAGGAAGCACACCAAAAGACGTTGCCTTAATTCTACCAAATGATCTAACAGGGTCATTGCGGGACTCACACAGTTTATTTTTTCCACCCAAAGACCCCAGCGGGAAGCGGTTTATTGATTTTAATGTTTTTTAGCGTTACTTGGGTCTGAACACCTTGCAAATCTGTCACCACCCAACGTTTCAGCCGAATAGGATTTTCATCAAAAACCAGCGTAAGGCTACCTGCGTCTGGGTTTTCAGTTTGATAAACCGTAATAGCCGTCCAATTTTTTTCACACGTCACCTGCTGCACCGTAATCCCCTGCTTAAAAGAGATGTGGGATTTCAGGAGAAACGCGACCGGCGTTGAGGCGATGGGAGAACCATTTACCTCTTCTGCACCCGCCTCTCGATACATCAGATGTTTTCCATCCGCGAGCACTTCAACCCCTTTGGGTGGATTGTAAGAAAGCTTGAGCATTCCAAAAGGCTCCCGAGCGCCTGCCAGAGGCCTTGCGACATAAAGAACCCCGCATGCCGTCTCTCCATAGCTGGTCGCTTCATCAAACGCTGCCTCAAGGGTTCGCATTTGGTTCAAGGCAACCTCATAACGGGTCAAATCTTGAGCCGCCGTAACAACCGCCCCCCCTTGGAAGAGTGCATAAACAAACAAAATCAATTTTAGGCAAGCGTTCATTTTTCTATCCTTTTTGGGTTTATACATTACAAAATTTCTCGCTTCCCAACATGATTGGGGGAAGATACAACGCCCTCGCTTTCCATCTGGTCCATGATGCGAGCCGCTCTGTTATAGCCAATTTGAAAATGCCGTTGGATATAGCTCGTCGAAGCTTTGCCGTCACGCCGAACCAATACAACAGCTTGCTCATAAAAAGAATCTAAGCCTTCAGCAACAGCCTGACCAGCTCCCTCTTCACCTTCTTCAGGGTCTAAGGTGATATCTTCAATATAATCAGGTGCCCGTTGGCTCTTCAAAAAGCTCACAACCTGCTCAACATCTGCGTCGCTTACAAAGGGACCGTGAACCCGGGTGATGCGCCCGCCAGACGCCATGTAAAGCATGTCCCCTTGTCCCAAAAGCTGTTCAGCGCCTTGTTCGCTCAAAATTGTGCGGCTGTCAATCTTTGATGTTACCTGAAAGCTGATGCGGGTGGGGAAGTTAGCCTTGATGGTTCCCGTAATCACATCCACCGACGGCCGTTGGGTCGCCATGATTAGATGAATCCCCGCAGCACGTGCCATCTGAGCCAGTCTTTGAACCGCCGCTTCAATCTCCTTTCCCGCAACCAACATTAAGTCAGCCATCTCATCCACCACCACCACAATAAACGGAAGCGGGTCTGTATGCAGGTCTTGGGTTTCAAATTGAGGCTCCCCCGTTTCAGGCTCAAAACCCACTTGGACCTTTCGACTGAGAGATTCCCCTTTAGCCTGGGCTTCCCGGAGGCGCTGATTATAATTTTCAATATTACGCACACTCAATTGGGCCATTGCACGGTAACGATTCTCCATCTCACGAACCACCCACTTCAGCGCGACAATGGCTTTTTTAGGATCTGTTACAACGGGGGTAAGCAAATGCGGAATACCGTCATAGACAGAAAGCTCCAACATTTTCGGGTCGATCATGATGAATTTACACTGCTCCGGAGACAAGCGAAAAATGAGGGAGAGAATCATCGCATTGATACCCACCGATTTTCCAGAACCTGTCGTACCCGCCACCAGCAAATGGGGCATGCGAGCCAAATCTGCGATCACGGGGAGCCCCCCTATGTTTTTCCCCAAAACCAAGGGCAAATGTTGAGAGGCTTCTTGATAGGCAGATGAGGCCAAGAGCTCACGCAAATAGACTGTTTCTCTTGATTTATTGGGAAGCTCAATGCCGATGATATTTCGTCCCGCAACCACAGCCACCCGCGCAGAAAGTGCACTCATAGAACGGGCGATATCATCCGCCAAGCTGATCACCCTAGAAGATTTAAGGCCAGCCGCAGGTTGAAGCTCATAAAGGGTCACAACAGGCCCTGGGTTTGCTTGAACGATCTCGCCCCGAATGCCAAAATCGTCCAACACCCCTGCTAATTCTTGAGCGCTTTCCTGAAGCGCCGCCCTTGAAACAGTTGGGTGGTCTAAAATCTTTGCGGGAGGCAGCAACCCCAGAGGAGGCAATTGATAGGCTTGCCCTTCAGGTAAAGGCGACCTTAAAGCCTCTACCTTTTTAGAAGGTCCCGCGTCTCCCTTCTTTTTCCCCCATGTAAGAAAAGATTTTTTCTGGGGCGCGTTTTCGTAATCTTTCAAAAATGCATCCGGGGATGGAAGCTCCAGCCCCTCCGCTGGAATTTCGGGAACAGGCCCTGAGCCTTGGCCAAACATAACAGGTTGAAAGGGAAACTCCCCCTCACGCTGTCCTGAAAGCCCTGCAGGCTGAGCTTCATAAGCCAAGGACATGGCTTCATTTCCGTAACCGCGCCCCGGAATCACCCCTTCAGATCGTTTAAAAAAATCTAGAAACAAAGACAAGACATTATGCATCACGTGACATCCCACAACCAAGTGGTGCGATGTTCCGCCAAAGCTTAAAAACAAACTACAAATTCCCAGCATACTGAAAAGAAGAGAAAAAGCACCTAAAAATGGGATACAAAAAGGAAAAATTTGTATCAATCCTTGCTGGAGCAGAAATCCTAAAGCTCCTCCATGGGGCATCGTAAAACTAAGCTTCTCTAATTCAGGGGGGAAGAAGCCCGCTGATGCAAAAGAGAGAAGGGGGATAGCAAAAAGATAAAAAGCGGTTAACCTCAGCCCCTTGGCTCTCTCCTGAAAAACCAAAAACACACAAAAACAGGGAATTGTATAGGCCGCAACTCCCACCAGCTGAAGCAGTGTATCGCTCCACTGAGCCCCCCACATTCCCAGCCAATTTTCCACAGGGGTGAACGTTGCAAAATTCCACGAAGGGTCCCCCGGGTCATAGCTTAAAAAAGCAAGCCCCAAGAAAAGCGCCCCAAGAAAAAGTAGGCTCTTAAGAAAAACTGGGGACCAACCCCGCAAAACGAATAAAAAAGAAGAGAACATTAATATCTGCTAAAGCACCGTTCACAACCTGAAACTTATCGCCAGATCATGCCATGTTCCCAAACAGATGTCAAAAATCTACTCACACTTTTCCGTGTATGAATTGGTGATTTCCACATCTTTTTTCTTCGGCAAGATCTTCAAATGAAGATGATGGCGCGTTTCCCAAGGCTTTGAATCCGCCGGACAGCCTTTATCTTCTGTGGGAATATAAGAAATTTTTTGAACAGTATCACCGTCTTTCCTCATTTTTGTCACGATCACCTGCGTTGTCCGAGACTGCCCCGCGCTTTCCAAAAATTCTTTAGAAAACGTAACGAGCAGGCTTTCTCTTTGTCCTTTTTCAGGGCTTGGAAAAACAAATTCTAATTGTTGTAAATCTCCCTTGACACGATTTTCACTCAAATCTAAAAGAAGGCCTCTTTTGTTGCCTCCCTCTATAATAGAAAAAAGGTTGATCTTTTTACCCGCCTTGTTAACTCTCCCACCTTCCGTTGTTTCAATCACTTTTGTTTTAAGGTTTTCCGAAGGATCTGCATTTTGTATGTGGATCCTCAGCTTCGTAGCAGAAGCAAAAGAAACATTCCCCAAGAAAACTAGAAAGGTTAAAAAAGTTAATCTGTTTTTGAAATGGCGCATTTTGATCTCCTTGACCGTCAGTGACTTGCAAAATTATTATCGCCAAGAAATTATAAAAAAGTATTACAAATCAATAAGTTAAAAAGATTTTTTTAACCACTTCTCTTACCAGAGTTTAAGGATGTATTCGTAAGGGGGGAGACTTTTAAGTGTTTTGATCAGATTAGCAAAACTGTAAGCCTTTACGAAAGCAATCTTCTTGTACTTGTTTGTCTCCATCGCCTTCTGGCAAACGACTGGTACCATGGCGCTGAAAAAGGCGATACAAGCTTGAGCGCGTCAGTTTGGGTATGCTGCTTTGCAGAGCATATAGGCAATCATCCAAGGACGTTTGTGAAAAGCAATATAAGAAGCCTCCCACTGCTTCTGTCGTTTTGGCGCACCCATCTCAAGATTTTTCCCATATTTCCCTGTATTCCCTCATTCAATTAAAAATTGCATGAAAATTTTTTTCATTTCGGCGCTACCGGTTGCGTCTTTATATTTCTTTTCATAATTGGATGTTTCACCGCACAGCGCCTTCCTATTTTTTTACCGAAAAATGAGAGCAATTTCTTGACAGAAGCCTGGGGGCAAGCTATCAAAAGATAATCAGGATTGGCGGAGTAGCTCAGTTGGTTAGAGCGGCGGAATCATAATCCGTAGGTCGGGGGTTCAAGTCCCTCCTCCGCTACCACCTGCGTTTGAAGAATGCTTCCCCCTCTTTTTTGTGAACTTTATTCAACGGCACAGGACATGTATGGTCGATTTTTCTAATTTATTGGTGCCCCCTCTGCTTTTTTTCATGCTTGGTTTTGGGATGCGTTTGGTTCGTTCAGAACTTGAGATTCCTGCCAATTTTGTGAAGGTCATGTCAATCTATCTGATGGTGGGAATTGGCCTCCATGGTGGGATGCAGCTGGGTCAGCATCAGCTTGCTCTCTCTCTTCAAGCAATGTTCGTGGCTTTTGGGGGAGGTGTTGTGCAAACGGTACTCTCTTACCTGTTGTTGAAGCATGTCTGGCGTCTTGATTCTCTTAACAGCGCAGCCCTGGCGGCCCACTATGGCTCTGTCAGTTTGGCGACCTTTTTAACAGCTGTTGCTTTCCTCAAAAGCCAGCATATACTCTACGAGTCTTACCCTTTTGTGATGCTGGCGATTATGGAATCTCCCGGCATTTTCGTGGGACTTTTTTTGGCTCAGCATGCCAGGGCGCGTGGCAATCTTGCAGGAAGCTCTCAGGTTCCCTCCAAAAATCTGCATATTTTTTTAGGCTGCCTTAAAAATGATAGTGTTCTGCTGCTATTGGGCAGCATGTTAATCGGTTATCTTTGCATGCCCCAAGGGACAGAGTCTTTGTTGCCGTTCTATACGGGCATCTTTCAAGGGGTGCTATCTCTTTTTCTGCTGGCTATGGGGGCAGATGCTGCGCTTTATGCCCGAGAGTTCACCAAAGTGGGCCTTCCCCTCGTTTGCTTTGCTATTTTGATGCCGCTTTTGGGAGGCGCGTTAGGGGTTCTGGTTGCCCATTATGTTCTAAATTTTGGGGTTGGGGGGTGTGTTTTGGTGGCAGCCCTCGGGGCAAGCGCCTCTTACATTGCTGTTCCACCAGCCATGCGCTTGGCGATCCCTGAGGCTCGCACATCCGTGGCCCTCACCCTCTCCCTAGGAGTCACCTTTCCATTTAATGTGATGTTGGGAATTCCTCTTTATCTATCCTTTGCGATGTGGCTTTTGAAATTGCATTCAAATTAAAATAATCAGCAGTAGTATAATTTTTATCCTTTCCGCTCAAGCGGAAGAAAGAATCCTATGACATATCTTCAGGGGATCTTCGCTTAAACCCTTCTGGATGTTAGCGTTTTAACCTGTTTCTAGAGCTTATGCCAGTTTTAAACTTTCTTTTTTACTTTTATAAAAAAAGAATAAAAAGGTGGTAATGGTTGTATATCCCTGTGGAGTATGTGGAATCTTTTTTTTCCACACCTTTAACCACATACTTAACGCGCTTTAAATCCACTTATTTTAAGAAAACCAGAAAAAAATCCACAGGTTGTGGATTTTTTTTAAAAAAAAGAAAGATCTGTGGATAAAATGGGGATTGTTTGGGGATGGTTATACATTTTTTTTTATCCCCAATCTATTCCATTGTTATCCACATGCTTTTAAAGTTTAAGGGATAGATTTTATAAAATCTTCTAAAAATTTGATCGTGTTGAAGGTAAGCTCATTGTTGATCATGATGGCCACTTTTAAGAGTTGATAATTTTGAATCCCATCTAGAATATCTTGTCCTGCTATATCCCCCCAAGAATTTTTCGCTGCGTTAATTTCATCTGAAAGGCCTTCATTAACCTTTATAAAAATTTGTTCCATATAGCCGGTATGGATAAGAAGCTCATCGTTAAGTTGCGCAATAGCATCTGCTAAAATATCTTCAACAGGCTCAAAATGTTTTGCATTTTGGGGTGGGCCTAAGTCAATGAGCCTTGCCCCACGGAAAGCACGGAAAGCTTTTTCAAAACAACCATGATTGGCCTTGAGCCGAAAATCAATTTTTTGGGTTTCTTTTTTTAACTTGATTTTCAAAGTCTCATCAGAGCCTTTGTAATAGTCAAAATACGTTCTGTTTTTTATATAATCAGGATTATCTATCCAAGTTCCTGGATTGTCTGGGTCTTCTATCTGGGGTTCTAAGCTATAATCTTGAGGGTAATCCGTCATGTCTACGGGCTTTTGATCCGTTCGGATTCCAGAAAAAATATAATTTCCATAAACATCTTTTTTGTTTAATAATGTAATTAACTGATTTTCTAATTGTTGTAGACGTTCTGGAAAGCTGATGGTGCTGTTGACAGCGGCGTTATTGGCCCCCTTGCACAGCACAAAAAAATCTTTCAGAATTTGGTTGACCTGATTTATAGCTATTTCATAGGGGTTTAGTTCTGTAAGCAGAGATCTTTGGTTGAGTGATTCAAACGAAAGTCCGATTTCTTTTTCTGAAAAAGACGAAAGAACCAACTTTGTTTCTTTAGGGCTTTCTCCCCATTTTTCTGCTTTATAACCTGTTGAAATTTTTATGACAGAGGTGGCGAGCTCTGTCTGTCTTTTGGTATTTTGACGTTGAAGGCTATCAAACGTGTGCCGAGTTGAAACGTGAAACATGGTTTAATCTCCTATCATTAAGCGTTCATCAACAATCGAGAGATGAGGTCGTTGTTGCTTCTTAAAATGTTGAAAACACCCATTAAGGATTGAAGATACATTTGGCAAAAAAGTAACGCCTGGATTTCATTTTGAATATTAGGTTGAGAAAAATTTTTGATGTCTTCTTCGAGAGCTTCAAAAAGACTTTTCTGGATTTCAAAAATAGAGACAGCTTTGTCCGTTTGAATCGCGAAATCTTCTATGATATTTTGAACATAATTCAAAAGGTTTTCTCCCTCAAACCTTTGAAGGAAACCTGCTTTTTCAAAGTCAATTTGCTTCTCAGATAAATCTTGCATCGCTTGGACTGTTTCTGCATCGCTTTTCTCAACAGCAAACCCATCTCCATAATCTGGGCCTGCTAGCTTTGAAAGGGTTCCACATTCAAAAAAATTTGGGTTGTCTCTATAGTAAGGATTAACGTCTAAAACATTTGCAATTCCAGCTGTTCGAACACCATTTAAAAAGTCTGGTGTTACGAAAAAATCTTGCAGCCCAATAAAATGGGAAAGAGAGAGCGTATTACCATCTGCTGTTTCAACGCTGGAGGGAGGATCAAGATCAACAACGGCAATGCCGTAATTTTGATTTGTGCTTTCAAGCTGAACCTTATTTTCCAGCGTCATGGAGGCATTCATTGACGCAACGGCGTTAATGGCGTCAAGAACACCTTGTAAGGTGCTGCAAGTGCTTAAATCAAGGTCTAAAACATCCCCAAATGCTTTGGTTGTCTTATCAATAGTTGCAATCCGAATGGTTCCTTGGGGATTTGTCAACACCGTTGCAGCGCCGTCTGAGAAAATCTGAGTTCCTGTTTTTATGGATTGTAAATTATAGGAGGCCCCATTATTGTGATACGTGTTCATCCATTCCCGAAAAGCATAGGTAAATTCATCTAATTCAGCTTGGAGGTTGGGTAGTGTTTCATCCCGCATTTTTAAGAGATTGCCAAGGGTTCCTAGGCCAAGTTTCTTCAGATCATCTGAGACATCACAAATCTCAATTGCGATCCCACTTAAATTCGTTGATGAGGCCGAGATAAAGGAGGTGCTCTCAAAATGAATTTCTGCTATGAAATTATCATGTACAAGGAGGTGGCCGTCACAGTATAAGGAAAATCCGCCATTACGCTCGTTACATTCCACAATGGGCAAGTATTTCGAAATTTCAAACGCAACAGCATCTCTTTTGCTTTCAAGATCTAAAGGATTTTTATCATAAAGCAATTTGATTTGTTTGTTTAAATCTGCGTACTCTCTTAGATATGCCCTGAGCTCATCAATTTTTTTATAAATTTCCCAGTCAGTTTCTGCGCGAAGGGATTGTATTTTATTGGATATTTTTCTTAGCGATTCTGTAAGAGTTTGAGAACGGATAATAACGCCTTGGATTAATCCAATATCGTCAGGTCTTCTCGCCAAAGCATCCAAAGATGTGAAAACCTGGGTTAGGTAGTTTGATAGGTTATTTTCTCCAGCAAACCTTCCCAATATGGGTTGAAATTTTTCAAAATAAAGTGCTGAGATCTGGGTTCCTTCAAATGAACTATTCTGCTTTTTATAAGCTTTATGGAGCTGTTCATCAACAGCTCGCTTAGGAATGGTACCACTAACACCTGTCGTTCTTCCGCTGGCTGTCACTGTTTTTCCTTGCATTTCGTGCCTACAAAAATCAGGGTCTTGCGCAGAAGCGGTGTTGATATTGTGTTCGTCTGAAAGCTTGGTTCCAAGCTTTAGACCTGTCGTAACGAGGGAAAACATTTAAAAGCTCCTTTGAATTCCAAAAAAAGGGGAAGGGGGTGTTGAAGAACTCAAATTTCCAGATGAACTATATCTTGCTTCTTGGACGGGTTCTTTCATCAGTTCCATGACAGATTCAAGTTGGGTTTGCTTGGACTCTAAGAAATGTTTAAGCAGCGTTTGATTCAATTCCGTTTGATCCGCAAAATAGGTAGAGTCTTGCGCCCACGCCCGTTTTTCTTGAAGGCTCATCTCTTCAAAAGGTTGAGGATTTTTAACAAGCTCTTGCAATAGGTTTGCGTAAAATTGAAAAAGCTCTCTTTTTTTTGATTGAAGGCTCTCTAGACCTTTTAGCTTTTCCAGAGTTACCATCTGGTATTCTTCTTGAAAAATCTCCAAGATCTCTTTTTGTAGGCTGGATAATTTTTCAGGCAAGGTAAGCTTTTCCATGGGGTCTATTTTCCTTGTTTGGTTAAATTCTCAGAAAATTCTTCAACAAAAGGCTCAAAGCTAGAAGATTCGGCCAAGGCTTTTCCCATCTCTTTAGACAGTACATAGGTGACGAAGGAGGCGTGCGGAGATGCGCCGAACAAGCCTTCTTCTTCAAAGCAATCAAAAAGAGGGCGAATCATTTGAGCAAGCTGTCCACCTAGAAGATTTTCTGTTTTTTCATAAATAAGAGCTGGAGAAGGTGGGGTGACTGAAAGCATGTTAACGAACCTCTATTTGTGCTTGGAGTGCGCCAGAGGCGGCAATATTTTGGATGATGGTGATCATATCTCGTGGGCTCACCCCTAAGGCATTTAAACCATCTACAAGATCTTTAAGGGTTGTTTTACCTGGAAGAACCGTCATTTTACGGTCAGTTTCTTCATCAACAGAAATGGTGGAGCGCGGGGTTACAACCGTTCTGCCACCAGAGAGTATGCCATCGGGCTGTGACACGTCTTTTTCTTCATCGATACGAATGGTCAGGTTGCCGTGGGCAACAGCAACGGTGCTGATTCGGACATTCTCTCCCATAACGATAATGCCGTTTTGCTCATCAATGATCACTTTTGCAACGGTATCTGGTTGGATAGCGAGTTGTTCGATGCTGGCGATAAATGCGGAAGGGTGGTTATATTGAGAGGGAACACTCACTGAAACCGTTGATGGATCAACAGCTTTAGCAACAAAGGCACCTTCTTTTGCATTAATGGCGCTGGCAACACGTTGAGCTGTTGTAAAATCTGGATTTTTGAGGGCTAGCCTAAAAGATTTTTGGCCAGACAAATCATGGGGAATTTCCCGCTCTACGATAGCGCCTCCAGGGATGACACCACTCGTGGGGACTCCTTTGGTAACAGAGCTTCCAGATTGCCCTTGGGCTGAGAACCCACCTGTTGAAACAGGCCCTTGGGAAACAGCATATACTTCGCCATCAGCGCCTAACAAGGGGGTGACGAGCAGTATTCCGCCATTAAGGCTTTTAGCATCTCCCATGGCAGAGATGCTTGAATCGATGCGAGACCCATGTCTTGAAAAAGCTGGCAAAGTGGCTGTCACCATCACGGCTGCAACATTTTTTGTTTTCATTTTAAGCATCTGGTCTCGGGTATTAATCCCAAGACGCTCCAGCATGGAGACAAGGCTTTCCCTTGTGAAAGGGGATCCATTCAAGCTGTCTCCTGTGCCGTTTAGCCCCACAACCAGGCCATAGCCGACGAGCAAGTTCTCCCGGACACCTTCAAAATTAAGAATATCTTTGAGGCGTACGCTGGGTCGTATGGGTTGGAGGGGCTTATTTTCTGCTTGGGGTTGCGCTATGAGCACCCATTGAATCAACGCTGCCCATAAGAAGACGCTGCGAAAAAAGCCCGTAGAAAGAGAGCGGTTTAAAAATTTGGCACCCATGACGTTCCCATATCTCATTGAATTTTGAGCTTTTTGGAATGCTCTAGGCACAAGAGCCTAGAGCATTCCAGAACGTATATGCGATTTTTATGCCAGATAAAAATGTTGAGGCCTTACCGTTTTGGAAGTGCCTTGGTTCAATGCTTCCATACGGTGGTATTTCGCAACCAAACCCCAAATCCAGAACATATCTTTTTCGTCTGGGGCGTTTCCAATGTGCTCTGGAGATTGATTTTTGGAAAAATGAGCCTGAAAAGCCCTAAGGCTTGGCATTAACGCTTGCCATTCCCCCGTTTCTGGAACAGCATACCCATAGGCTTTGAGATAGGTTGCTAAAAATTCAAGGTCAGGTTCTTCGGGTAGCTGCTCACGGGGATGATATTTCTGTCTAATGGCCTCAGGGGTTTGCTCATCAGCTGAAAGCCAAGCGCCCACACCATACTGTTCATAAAGAAGCCCCCAAGGAAACAGAGGCCCTGGGTCTTGTTTGCGGGATGGGGCGATATCTTCATGTCCTATAACGCAGGTAGGGTTGACGTTATACGCTTGAACGATTTTTTGAGATAAGCTTCCCAGGGTTTTAATTTGGTGAGGGTCAAAAGGAATCCAATTTTTGGTCCTGTCTATACCTAAATTAACCAGCTCAACACCGATGGAGGTATCATTTAGACCCTCTGTTTCTTGCCAGCTGCTGATGCCGGCGTGCCAGGCTCTTTTAGCTTCTGGAACAACCTGGACTAAGGTTCCACCGATGACAGGGGGCGTTTCTGTTTCTGTGATAACATAATGAGCGCTGACGCGGTTAGATATTGCGTCCCGTGTCATAGTTATCAGAGAATCTAGAAGGTTTTCAGCGGTGTAATGGAGAACCAGTTGTTTGATCTGACCTCCCTGGGGGCGGTCATTAAAATGGTTGCGGTTGGGTTGGTCTGAAAAATAAGGAACGCTATAGCCTGGTAAGTTTTGCTCACGGTGGAGGGCTATTTGTGTTGCTTTGAAAACATAATCTTGGAAATCATCTTGACTATCCATATATAAATTGTCCCCCTTAAAGCTTGGTTTATAAAGAAAGTGTTAGAGCATGGAGCCCCCGGGTTTTAAAAAGGTCTTCCACCACAGCATGGACCTTTCGGTGGCGTTCTAACCGGGATAAAGGAAACAGAATTTCTGCTTCCATGGTGATGGAAAAATGGGTCTCACCCGTGGCTTCCTCGATGACAAGATGTCCTGCATGGAGGTGAGATTTATTCTCAATTTGAAGGAAGGTGGGCAAAAAAGCTGATTCCAGGCGCCAACGCAAAATTTGCTCAAGGCTGGCCTCAGTTTCAAATCGTTCCATAGATGTTCCTCAAAAAGAAAACGCCCCAGTATAAAAATCCCAAAGCGTCCTTTAATTTTCTAGAAAATCTCAGATTTCGTCAAGTCCCTACGTTCTGAAGACGATTTTTAGGTTTTCCGGAAGTTACAGAAGAAGAAGCTACACTAACATACTCAGGGGTTGAAGCGGGGTCTCGAAGGACATAACCACGCCCCCACACGGTTTCAATATAATTTTCCCCACCAAGCGCATCTCCCAACTTTTTCCGGAGTTTGCAAACAAACACGTCAATAATTTTCAGCTCAGGTTCATCCATACCGCCGTAAAGGTGATTGAGGAAAATTTCTTTGCTGAGGGTTGAGCCTTTGCGTAAGACCAGCAGTTCCAAAATCCCGTATTCTTTTCCTGTAAGCTTTAATGGAACTCCATCAACATCTGCCATACGTGTTTGAAGGTTTACAGTTAGACGACCCGTCCGGATGATAGATTCTGCATGTCCTTTAGATCTGCGAACGATGGCTTGGATGCGAGCCAAAAGCTCCGCCTTATTAAAAGGCTTGGTGAGGTAATCATCAGCACCAAACCCGAGGCTTTTAATCTTATCCGAAACTTCTTGGCGGCCTGAAAGAATCAAGATCGGTGTTGAAACGTTGGAACTTCTTAAGCGGCGCAGAACATCGTGGCCGTCCATATCTGGCAGCGTTAAATCAAGCAGGATGATGTCATAATCGTACAGCTTCCCGATTTCCAGACCGTCCTCTCCCATATCCGTTGTGTCGCATACAAATCCCTCAGTTTTAAGGGCAAGTTCAATGGTTTTCGCAGTCGGTGTATCGTCTTCAACTAGAAGGACTCTCATCCCCTGTACTCCTTATTATTATTTATAGTTAATATCTATTAAAGCACATTTTTTCGACAACGTTAAGTGAAAAAACTAGCGAAGCATAAAACCGTTTCCGATGAGACGCAAAAAATAAAATTTAATTCTTTGAAAACTAGATATTTTTTTTATCTTTTTTGCTTTGTTGAGACTTTCTTCTTCCCAGATTTTTGCGCAATTGCACAGCTTGTTTCTGAGAAAGTGTTTGGAAAGATATGTACGTTTCGGAGTCTGATGAAATTTTTTCGTTGTCTTTTTTGCAACAAAGGGGCGCTTCTCGGGAGGCCTCTTCCTTTCCTACAGATTCAGATTTTGCCCCAAATACATTCTGACTATCTAATTCTTTTTTGTGACTCATCGGCATTTCTTTCTGGTTGTGAAAGTTTCCAAAGGGTAATCTTGAAAATTATAGCAAGCCTTGGATAAATTTGTTACAGCTTTTGTCTAAATGCTCTACGTGCCTTGGAAAAAAGATATGCCCCCTTGTGTCATCCCCGCTTTCCGTATTGTCTTTCGGATGGTTATTGTACAATTATTCTACTGGAGCCGCGTCTTGGGGACATCGTCATCTGGTTCTATTATATGCGTAAAGCCAGGGCTTGTGCCGCTTCGAAACGTTGAGATGTAGCGCCGCCACCCACCCAAGGTCGCTGTGCGTTACACCCCAGCGCTTCACCGCTGCCATTCTCACGTCTTTTTTTGTCATCCCCGCGGCGGCGGGGATCCAGAAAAACCCCCTCAAAAGCTTAAAAAATGCCCCAGAACTTAAAAGCTGCAGCTTAGGGAAAACAGGCATGCAGAGGCGTTGAAGCCTGGATCCCCGCCGCCGCGGGGATGACAGAAAGGGTCGGGGAATTTTTTGATATTTAAGGAGAGCTACAGCGTACTTTTAGGCGTTCAAGCCTTATCGCAGACATCTATCATCTCTATGGGTTAAAGTGTCGATTCCTAATTTTACTCCGTAGCTTTCCGATAGGCAACCACCTGAGATAAAACACAGAGGCGGGGATGACAAAAGGGGGAGAGGGGAAGGACACAAGGTCTAATAGACCTCTTGTCGAATCCTTTTATGGGCCGATGGGTGCGTCACTCCGGTGCTCAGATCCTCATGTACCCTAAGTACATTCCGGTCTTGCGCTCCGTTAGTTCCTGCCCCTCAGTTCGCCTCAAAAGTGGTTTCGACAAGAGGTCTAATGAAAAAACATTTTCTTTTGGAAGGGGAGAACCTCGAAACAGATCCCATCTTGCTTGCGCTAAGGACGGACCCCTTTGCGAGCCAAGAGGGATTTTTGAACCTTATCATTCAAAATCTTCTCTTGAAAGATTGGGCTTTTTTTAGGTATAAGAGGCGTAGGGGCAGTGGAACAGGATGCAGGGTTGTTTTTGTTTCTGGTATTGATGGGTACACTGGGATTTATGAGGTTGGATGCTGTTACATCATTATTCGAACGCGGTTTCTTGTAAGATCAATGCTTACCAAGAAAAGGTGCTATTTTTCAAACGCTGGTTGGATAAGCCCTTTCAGCTGGGGGCCCTTTTCCCAAGCTCGAAAGTGCTGGCCAGGGCTATTGCACAACATGTGGTTCGCGAACAGCTTCAAGAGAGAGAATATATTCTGGAAATTGGTTCAGGAACAGGCAGTTTTACACAAGCGCTTCTAGACGCAGGGGTAGAACCTCACCGGTTGATCTGTGTTGAAGTTGACCAACAGTTGTATGAATATATGAAGCGTCGCTTCCCTAAAGTTCACGTAATTTGGGGGAATGCATGCCAGCTTAGGCAGTTGCTACCTGAGCATTTGCATCAAAATATTGCATTGGTTCTGTCAGGCATCCCCATGATGAGTGTTCCTTCCATGATTCGAGATGATATTATCGAGGGCTGCTTTCACGTTCTAAAGCCAGGGGGTAAGATTTTTCAATTTACTTACAGCCCTTTTTCTTCCCTCTCTTCAAAAAGTTATCGTCTCAAGCAACAGCGCTTAGGTACTGTTTTCAGAAATTTTCCTCCTGCGACCGTTTGGTCCTATGAACGCCAGGGGATTTTCAAGCTAACGGCTTGATTTTATTTTAATTTTTTTATTTTTTTTTAAGAATTCCTGTGAGAAAACTATAACTACATAAAATTTTGAAAGGTCTTCAGGAAAATGATCTCAGTAAATTCTTTTTTTTCGCTAGGGTGTTTGGTTTTAACGCTTACTTCATTAGGGGACGCTGCCGCTGAGACACCAGCAGGCCAAGCCCAGCCTTCTGGGGAGCAAATAGTTCCTTTGACAACCACGGAAGGCATAAATAAAAATTCAGCATTTACTCAAGAGCAGCGTAAAGAGCTTGAAAATCTTTTCGAGGCTTATATAAAATCTAATCCCCATGTGGTGAAGCAAGCGCTGGAAAAATTGATTGCGGCAGAGGCTGCTGAGCAAGAGCGTAAAGACAAAGAAATGGCGGCAACCCTCATCAAAACCCATGGAGCGGCTATCTTTAAAAATGAAGCACTTCCGATACTAGGGGATCAGGCTGGGGAGAAAGAATTTGCTGTTTTTGTCGATCCCTATTGTGGCTATTGTCAAGAATCCCTCAAAGATTTGAAAGAATTTGTAAAAACAGATGGGCGCATTAAAGTGGTCGTGCATGACGTAGCCATTTTGGGGGAGCCGTCAGAAATTGCTGTAAAAGCACTTTTGGCTGCCAAGATCTTGGGGAAATATGTTGAATTCCAAGAAGCTATGAAAAAAGCTAAAGCACCTTTAGACCTTTCTGGTCTGAAGAAAATTGCGAAAACCGTAGGCTTTGATGAAAAAACTTTTACTGAAGCGTTGGGGAAGAAAGAGGTAAAAGATTTGTATGATGCCAATATGAAGCTTGTGGATGCTTTGAAGCTGGATGCAACACCCACCCTTGTCTATGGTCTTGAGATGATTCGTGGCTATATGCCGTTGGAGAGGCTGAAGCAACGCTTAGGGTTTTCTACGGCAGAAAAAAGTACAGAAAAGTTGCCGGAAAAAGGTCAACCTTCTTAAAGGCTCGATTGAATTTCTAAGGGAGATGCGCTGTTTGACGCAGAGCCTCTCCCATCACCACCATCGCGGCGATCGCCATATTCAAAGAACGGCACTGGCTTTTCATAGGTATCCGAACTTCCAGCGTTGCTTGGGCTTGGATGTGGGGTGGAAACCCGCTACTCTCGCAGCCAACCCATAGGTGATCGCTGGGTTGGTAATTGATGTCCAAATAGCTTTTTGAGGCCTGGGGGACCAGGGCAATAGTTCGGGTTTCAAGGGGCTTTTGGGCGAAGTAAGGCTCAAAAGATTCATGTTTTTGATAATCAGCTTGATCTAGATAATCCATGCCAGCGCGCCGCAGATATCGACTTGACCATAAAAAGCCCAGGGGCTCCACCAAATCCACCCCAAACTCCAAACAAGCCGCGGCACGCAAAAGCGTCCCCACATTTTGAGGAATTTCAGGGTGAACCAAAACCAAGCGCATTACATTTGTTCAATTATACATAAGAAGTGTTCTCTTACTCGCCATGAACCCTTAAAACCTGCACGTGGGTCATGGGTTTTTTCCCTCGGCTATAGAAAATAGCCTGGCGAGCTGCTTTTTTTAGCACTTCTGCAACAACCCCATTGCTCGACCGCTCAGACGAGGATAGGGATGAAAGGGCTGAAGTGATCGCTCCTTCCACATCCATTCGCAAACCTTCGTGATCCTCCGGCTCAGCAATGCCCCACAGATCGATCTGGGTTCCCTTAAGTTTTCCACCAGAAGATAACGCAACAGAAGCTTGAATAAAACCACTGGCAGCCAGCTGAAGCCTGTTGTGCATCGTGACCCCATAATAAGGAATCAGAGCTTTTCCATCCAGAGCGACCCGCCCTGAAGCAAGCTCACCCACACACTGGGCACCTTCTTCCCTAGATAGCTCAATCACCTGACCGTTACGCGGTGGGAATGCATGGGGAACCCCTAATTCGAGGGCAAGCTCCGCATGGGCGATGAGATGGCGATCTTCTCCATGAACAGGAACAGCAATGTGAGGGCGAATCCACCCATACATCTCCTTCAATTCAGAGCGAGAGGGGTGCCCTGAAACATGGATAAAATCAGTATCCCGGTGGGTGACGATACGAACCCCCTGGCGGGCTAGTTGATTTTGCAGCGCAAAAATACCTTTTTCGTTCCCCGGGATCACCCGGGAGGAGAACACAACCGCGTCTTCTTCATCCAGCCTAACCCTAGGGTGCTTTTGTTGTGCAATACGAGAAAGGGCGGCGCGTGCTTCCCCTTGACTTCCTGTACAAACCAAAAGCGCTTTTTTCCTGGGGAGTCTGGCAAGATCATGTTCTGTTAAAAACGGTGGCAATCCGTTAAAGTATCCAGCAGATCTTGCAGCTTGATCAACGCGCTCCAACGATCTTCCCACAAGGGCTACCGAACGACCTGTAGCTTCCCCAATGGCAGCACACGTCGCAAGCCGCGCGGCATTGGATGCAAAGCATGATATCAACACACGGCTCTCAGGAAATCGCTTCACAATCTCCAGTAAGCTATCACGTACATCCCGCTCAGAGCCCGAATGGTTTTCTTCAAACACGTTGGTGGAGTCGCAAACCATTGCCAACACGCCTTCGTCCCCAACTTTTTTAAGGGCTTCCTCATCAGTCAGTTCCCCTAACAACGGATCTGGATCAATCTTCCAGTCTCCTGTATGCAGCACGGTGCCCGCGGGGGTTCGAATCGCCAGAGCATTAGGCTCCAGAATAGAGTGCGTGAGTGAGATGAAGGTGATATGAAAAGGATCTAAATCCAGGGTTCCAGAAAGCGGAATCTCTGTCAGCGGAGCCTTAATGTGATTCTCCTTAAGCTTATGGCGCAAGATTTCAGCTGTGAAAGGCGTTGCATAGAGGGGGCACCTCAACTGCTGCCACAAATGGGGAACAGCACCAATATGGTCTTCATGGGCGTGGGTTAAGACAACCCCCACCAATTTGTTCAGGTAAGGCTTAAGGGCCTGGATATCTGGCATCACAACTTCTATGCCAGGGTTTTCGTCAAAGGTGACGCCCAGGTCCACCATCAACCATTTGCCGTTATATTGATAAAGATTGAGATTCATCCCAATCTCGCCAGAGCCTCCTAAAGGAATAAAATACAAGGTATTCTTTTTAAATTTAAGCACGAAACTCCTTTACATCCTTCTTTGTAAAAATAAAAATTCATCTAAGCTGTACAGGCTAACGCATTTTTTCTCTAGAAGTCAAGGTTTCGATAGTCGGGCGCAGGCGTAATGCCTGGAACAACCTCCATCAAAAAGGGTCTAAAAGTTGGGCGAGACTTAATTCGCGCATACCATTCTTTCGCAACAGGGTGCTTTTCCCACGGCACATCTCCCAGGTAATCGATGCTGGACAGGTGCGTTGCTGCCACAATATCTGCCATTGAAAAAAAAGAACCTGCAATCCAATTCCGCTGATTACAAAGCCAGTCGATATAGTCTAAATGTTCTTGGATAGCCATTCTACCTCTGCGCAAAGCAGAAGAATCTGGCCCTCCAAGGCCCGCTTGGCGTTTAAAGACTTTTTCAAAGACCAAATGTACGGTAACATTTTCGTAAAATTTTGTATTAAACCAATGGCAAAGGCGCCTGATCTCGTTTTGATCAACCAGTGTTTCTCCTATCAAAGGCATTTGAGGATATCGCGCATCTAGATATTCTGAAATGGCGTAGTCTCCTATAACCAAATTCGCTTCGGCATCCATGTTATCCTCCAAGACAGGCAAAACCCCTGATGGGTTCAAGGTCAGCAATCGCTCGGAGGGTTGCCAAACTTTCTCTTCTACCAGGTGAACTTCAATTTTTTTTTCCTGGAGCATCAGCCGAATCTGGCGAGAAAATGGACAGATGACCATATGGTAGAGGATTTTCATCAACACTTTTTCCTTCTCAACAGGCTAAAAACGCCACTTTTTTTGACTATAAAATCGTCCCCTTATGTGTTATGGATGCATTTTAAAGATGTCTGGGCTTGGGTCAATGGAAAAAGACACCTTTGGTAGACATTTTTTGTGCCTTATGCCAAAAACAGGTTTGAAAAAAGCCAAAAGAAGGACGAAGTAATGCCTCTTGATCAACTTGTGATTCTCGCGCTGATCCAAGGCATTACAGAGTTTCTTCCCATCAGTTCTTCAGGGCATTTGGTCTTGGTTCCTGCCCTTATGGGATGGCACGGGCATCCGGTTTTCATGGATGTGGCCGTTCATCTGGGAACCCTCGGTTCTGTGATGGTCTATTTTTACCGGGATATTGGGAAGATGCTTTTGGGCTGTTTCCATACGCTGCAAAAAAAACCCTCACCTGAGCGCAGGCTCTTTCTCAATCTTGTCTTGGCAACATTGCCTGTGATTTTATGTGGCTATCTCATCGATCGCTATCTGCTCCATCTTTTTAGAGGCGTTGGGGTGATTGCCTGCACCAGCATTGTTTTTGGCCTGTTGCTCTATGGCGTTGATCGTTACCAAAAATCTAATAGCCAAAGAATCTCACAAATTTCTTGGTGGCACGCCTTGGTTTGGGGAGCGTTCCAGGTGATAGCTCTGGTCCCTGGTGTTAGCCGCTCAGGTATCTGCATGACAGCAGGCAGATGGCTTGGATACCATCGAGTCGATGCCGCTCATTTTTCCTTTCTGATGGCGATTCCTACCATTTTAGCAGCTGGTACGCTGAAAACCTATCAATGCATCCAAGCTGGAGATGTTCACCTCTTGCAACAAGGCCTATTGGGAGGCGCTATCGCTTTCGTAACGGGGCTTTGTGCCATTTCATGGATGATGCATTGGTTGCGTCAGGGTTCTTTTCTGCCTTTCGTGATCTATCGCATTGGGTTGGGGCTCATCTTACTGTTTTGGTTTTTTTAAAAATACCCCCTAGAGAAGAGGAGGGAAATTTGATAAGGAAGAGAGAGGATTGAGCTCCCGTTTGCTTAATCCAATTTGAAAGGAATTCACCCCATGCGCGCGTCTGCCTATTTTTTCCCAACCCTTAAGGAAATTCCCAGTGAAGCCCAGATTGCTTCCCACCGTTTAATGTTGCGCTCTGGCATGATCTGCCAGGTTACAGCTGGTGTGTATGCATGGCTTCCCCTTGGGTTAAAGGTGTTGCGCAAGATTGAACAGATTGTGCGAGAAGAGCAAAACCGATTCGGCTGTGTAGAAGTTTTGATGCCTACCATCCAACCCGCAGAGCTTTGGCGCAAAAGTGGTCGCTATGATGATTATGGAAAAGAAATGCTGCGCTTCAAAGATCGACATGAGCGCGACATGCTGTATGGTCCCACGGCGGAAGAAGTGATCACAGACATCTTCCAGCAGCATGTTAAAAGTTACCGTGACCTGCCCAAACGTCTCTACAACATTCAATGGAAATTTCGGGACGAGATTCGTCCTCGGTTTGGTGTCATGCGGGGGCGTGAGTTTTTAATGAAGGATACCTATTCCTTTGATCTTACCCCTGAAGCGGCCAAAGATTCTTACGTCGCCATGTTTAAGGCTTACCTGCAAACCTTTCATCGTCTTGGGTTGCGGGCTATTCCGGTGAAGGCCGACACAGGGCCCATTGGGGGGGATTTGAGCCACGAGTTCCACATCCTGGCAGAAACGGGCGAGAGCACCCTCTACTATGATGCGCGGTTTGAGGATCTCCAAGCTCCTTTTTCTTTGGAACAGATCGAAACTCTTTATGCAGCAACCCAAGAGAAGCACGTGCCTGAAATTTGCCCTGTGCAACCTTCCCAACTTCGCCAAGGCAGGGGGATTGAAGTAGGACACATTTTTTACTTTGGCACCAAATATGCCCAGCCCCTTGGAGCCTTCATTACCACCGCCGAAGGGAAGACGGCTCCTGTAGAGATGGGCTCTTACGGGATTGGCATTTCTCGCCTGGTGGGAGCCATTATTGAAGCTTTCCACGATGAAAAAGGGATTATCTGGCCCAAGGCCGTTGCACCTTTTGACGGAGCGTTGATCAATATTAAGCCTCAGGATCCAACTTGCCGGGATGTATGTGAAGAACTTTATCAGCATTTTTCTGAGAAAGGAGTAGAGCTTTTTTATGATGACCGGGAGGCGGCGAGTGCTGGAGCTAAATTCGCAGATATGGATCTAATTGGTTTGCCCTATCAAATGATCGTTGGCCCAAAAGGTCTTGCCCAGGGAATTGTTGAGATGAAAGACCGCAAGACGGGACACACCCTTCAGATGACTTTAGATGCCCTCAAACAAAACGGATTGCCGTAAACATAATTTGGGCCATCAACAGGGGGCGAGCCTAACTCCCAGGATATATCCTTTCTAAACGCTATTTAATGCTCCTTTCCATAACCGATTTCAGCAAGAGCTTCTTGCAGCGCGTTGATGCTGCGTGGGCCATAGGTGCCGCCGCCATGGGGGACAAAGGTCCCGCCGATGATTTTGCCTTGCCATTTAATCGCCCGGTGAGATCCACCACTGCGATTATTTGGAATCTCACCACCAAGATGTTCCCACAATGTTTTAAATTCTCCAAAACTAACCTTTTGGCTTCTGGAAACGTTAAAGATTGCTTCATGGGTTTTGGAAAGCTTTCCTTTTAAAGGAGTCTTTTGCGAAGGAGGGAGCGTCACCGGAGCCGCAGCAAAAGCCAGAGGCTTTTCTGGCTTCTTCACAGGTGTGGCGTCAACCATGTCCACGTGGGTCTTGATTGCTTTGTCTGCTACAGGTGGGTTCGTGTTGATTTCAACCCCAGGATCCCCCCCAGTCGCTGGCTCCGGAACAAAAACTTTTTGCTCAGCAAGCACAACAACTTTTTTAACTGGTTTTTGTTTTATTTTCGTTATTTGAACCGCAGACTCTGGTTGCAAACTAGGTTGCTGAATGGGGGGAAGCTTTTTCAAAAAATCTGGGATTTCAAGCTCTGGAAGCCTGGCGTTTGAGCCATAGGGGCGTCCCGTCATGTCTTGATATTCAAAGGGTGTCCAATAGGTGTTTGTCTTGTAAGAGGATTTATAAAAAGTAGAATAATCGTGTGTAACATAGGGACAGCTTGGATGCAGATAAGCTTCCATCAAATCCAGATCAAGGCCTTTATAAAAATTATCAGCTACATCTAAAATGGCTTCATCTGGGTGGCCTAAGTCTGTATCAAGCCCACGCATCCGATCCCAAAGGGTTGAGGAACAAGCAATCCAACATTTTGTTTTATACAAAAGCTCCCGCATATTGGTGAAAGAAAGCAGCGTTAAAATGGCCTCAACTTGTGTTTGATAAACGTCTGTTGAGAGACGAGACATAATTTTTTCTTCTTCCCAGAGGTCTTCATAGCGTTCCGGGTGGGTTCTCCCTTGAAGATAAAGCTTATCATTGCCGGGCGAGGCTTGTTCTTTTTTGATGAATTCCATTTTTTCTTTTCGAAGCCTCAAATTATCCAGCCGCATGGAAAGCAAGTTTTGAATTGTCCGTTCCAGCAAGTCAGGATTTTGTTTCGTTTCTTCCAGATTATCCATAAGAATCTGAAGTTCAGAAATATTTTTTTGGCTAATGCGTTCAGCCTGGCTTAGGTTCGTATTAGGCGAATCCTGAAAGAGCTTTTTCAGCGCATCACAGACTTCTTCCGTGTGAATAATATTGCCCTCAACGCGGTTTTTCAATCGCTTCCACACGTTTTCATCATAAAAAGATGGGTTGATGGGGAGTGCTGTCGAAAAATTGACAATTGAAGCATTTAAACAAAATGGCAAAAGAGCGAGCAAAAATCTGTTTAATTTCATGAGGGTATTAAATCCAAAATAAGTTCTAAAAAGCCAGATATAAAGTATGACCAATGGTCAAGATTGTCAACCGTTTTTTTATTCCCAGGATTTCAGAAGTCTCAAAATGCGTATAGACCGCCCCTTGAACAAATTCAAACAGATGTGAATTAAAGACTTCGCTATGGCGTTGTTGACATTTTATCTTTCCCGTTTTCTTTCCCGCGGAAGAGAGAATCTAGGAAAAACCTATAAAAGCTGCGTTGAGCCCCTATCTAGAGGGGAGGCCTCCCCCCCTGGATCGCCTCTTGAAGGGCTTTTTCTATAAAAGGCAAGCAACAGTTTGTAAATGCTTTAAGTTGTTCTGAAAGTTGTTGGAGCTGTTCCTCTTTAATTGCTTGACGAAGCTCTTGGCAAGCTCGGGTCAAGATGTTGATATCAGCTGGGGAAAGGAAAGCTGGCCTCTTTTTCAATAATTTTTCAACTTCTCTTAAAGACTGAAGGGCCTCCAGTTTTTTCTGTTCCCAAAGCCGTTTAAGCAAATCTTCTGAAGCGAACCGCCGGCTTTCTTCCAAAAGCTGTCGCATCTTGTCTGCCCCCAAGCCATAACTTGGTTTAACTTCAATTTCTTGAAAAATTTGCGTTGTTTTTTCTTGAGCCTTTACCGTGAGGAGACCATCTGCATCTAAGCTGAATGTCACATGGATTCGAGCCATCCCTGCAGACATGGGAGGGATTCCCTGCAGCTCAAAGTGAGCCAGAGAACGACAATCTTTCACCAGCTCCCGCTCTCCTTGGACTACGTGGATTTTCATAGCACGTTGGTGCTCTTGAAAGGTTGTAAAAGTTTGGGAGACTTGGGTAGGAATGGGTGCATTGCGGGGGATCAAGCGCTCCACAAGCCCCCCCATCGTCTCAATCCCCAGGGAAAGGGGGGTGATATCTAGCAATAAATGAGAGGCCCCCCGCGTTAGGGCCTCGGCCTGTTTGGCGGCCCCCATAGCAACCGCATAATCCGGATCTAAAGAGGTTAAGGGAGGTCGCTGGAAAAAATCTGTTAAAGCTTGCTGGACATAGGCTAGTCGGGTTGAGCCCCCTACGCAAATAACGCCCGAAAGCTCTGCTTGATCAACTCCAGCATCTTTTAAAACCTGTTGAACGAGAAAAAGGGTTCGGTTTACAAAAGGCTCCGCCAGCAAGTTAAGGGTGTTTTGAGAAAAGGACACTTGTTGGGGTGCGCCATCTCCAAACGCCTCTCCTAATTCTAAAACGGCGCGGGGTTTAAGACCCAAAGTTTCTTTAGTTTGCTTGGCTTTTTCTAAGATCTGTTTTTGCTGCCCAAAGGAAAGCTTATGAAAACGATTTTTCAGGGCATGCACGGCAATTGCTTGGTCGATATCATCTCCACCCAGGGCCAAATCTCCGCCTGTTGCTAAAACTCGGAAGATTCCTTTTTCCATCTTTAAAAGAGAAAAATCAAAGGTTCCTCCTCCCAGGTCATAGACACCGTATAATCCCTCTGGATGCGTATCGAGGTCATAAGCAAGGGCAGCAGCTGTTGGCTCATTGAGAAGTCGAAGTACGTCAAAACCTGCAAGCTCTGCAGCATTCCGGGTCGCCTCACGGGCGCCTTCGTCAAAATAGGCAGGAACCGTGATAACCGCTTTGGAAACTGGATACCCCAACTGTGCCTCAATGGCGCAAAAAATCTCGCGTAAAATATCCGCAGAAATTTCAGTAGGAGTCAGTAATCGCTGGCCAAGCTCCAACCCCAAACCATCTTCCGTTTCCCGGACAGGGTGCGGGAAATGCATGAGAGCATCATCTCCCAGCGCCCGCCCCATTAAACGCTTGATCGAACACACCACCTGCTCTGGGTGAATTTGGAGCCTGTTTCTTGCTTGTTCACCAACCTGAACCTGTCCCCCAGGATCATAGGCGACGATGGACGGCAAAAGCCCTTTGCCTGATGCTTGATTCAAGATGGTTGAAACGCCTTTTTGGGCATAGGCCACGACGCTGTGGGTGGTGCCCAGATCAATCCCCACACCCCAAACACGGGTATCATCTGACATCTCCGCTTCAGGCTCACTAATTTGAAGTAACATCGACCCAAACTCCCTAAAAAACTTAAACCCCCGAACAGTCTATACCTTCTTAAAACGGTTTTCATAAAAAAACAAGATTCTAGACAGCCATAAATCCTTAGAAAGAGGTTTGCTAGGATCAATAAGGATTTAAGCTTTAGGAAAATCCTTCCAAGGAGCTTTCAACAACGCGTAAAAAATGGGTATGAGACCCAGAAACACCCTTGCGAGTCCTTAGAAATGGGCGTAAAATCTTGGAAAATATGAGGTAAGATGTGTAACAACGGTAACAGAAAATTATAATAACGCCATGGCTGTCCAAATTGAATCGAAGAAAAAAGCAAGCCTTCCCCAGGGGCCCTTGCGGTTATTGGATCCCAAAAGTGATTTAGTATTCAAAAAGATCTTCGGACAACATCCTGAGCTCGTCAAAAGTTTCCTCAACGGTCTCCTCCGTCTTCCCGACAATCGACAAATTGAAGAGATCACCTACCTCACCCCTGAGCAAGCCCCCCGCATCCCCTCCATGAAAAACACCATCGTGGATGTCAAATGCAAAGACAATCAAGGATACATTTTCGTCGTGGAGATGCAAATGGCATGGAGCGCAAGCTTTTTTAAACGTTTTCTCTTTGGTGCATCGAAAGCTTACGTACAGCAATTAGATCGCGGCAAAGGTTACGGAAGCCTCTGCCCCGTTTATGGATTAGCCATTCTCCAAAGCGTTTTTGAGCAAGATGACCCAGAGTTTTACCACCAATATCGTCTGATCAACGTTAAAAACCTCGATAAATCCCTAGAAGGCCTCGAGTTAATCTTTTGTGAGCTCCCCAAATTTACCCCCGCTACATGGACGGACAAAAAAATAGGGGCCCTGTGGCTGCGGTTTTTGAAAGAGCTTCCTGATCTGGACACAATCCCTGAAGAGTTCCAAGAAAGTGAAGAACTTCTCCATGCCATCGAATTGACCCAAGAGTCTTCTTATACAAAGGCAGAATTAGAGGCTTACGATCAATACTTAGATGCCATGCGGGTAACTATCACCATCCAAGAAGATGCCCTTTACGAAGGCCAAAAGCTTGGCTTGGAGAAGGGTAAGGCAGAAGAAAAAATAGTCATCGCTCGAAAGCTCCTGTTCACAGGCATGTCTAGAGAAGATGTGTGTAAAATAACAGGGCTGGAACAAGGTGTGGTAAAAGGATTGGGAGAGAAATCTTAACTTTGTAACCCAGGATAACTTTTTTGAAACTGCCCTTTTCTACATCCAATCCCACAAATCATCTCTTTGTTTTTGTTTAAATTTTCGTAAAAAATTGTTTGATCTGGACGTCAATTTTTGCTAGGGTGGCTGGGAGTCTGGTTGACGTGTTTTTAAAGAGACCTCTTTTATGCACCCAACCCAGGCTCACCAGCGTTTTTGGAGTAATCTTTTTGCTAAAAAAAGCAGCTTCAAAGGCAAATCGCGCAACACCTGAGAGCACCAACTCCCAGATGTTGCTAAACCTTCAACGACTCATTAGCAGTCATAAAGGTCTAATCATGGTTATAGACGATTTTTCTTTTCAGATGCAACGAGAACCTTGGTCTGGGGTGTTTTTTTCCCAACGGAATAGACACAACTCGCGTAAGGGAACTTCTGTATGGGAGGCGCCAGTTCAAAGAACTGAAGCACATCCAGGCATTCCCTTAAAAAGCATGTTCGCCTTAAAAGAAAATACGACACAAGGCAAAGCCTAGCGTTCACGTCTGTTGCCCCAGAAAAGGGCAGCGCGGGAACGTTGAGTATTGGGTGAGAATCACAAACATTGACTGATGGTCTTTTTTTGGCCTCGCCGGATGCTTTTTACATAATGCCTGCCTTGATCTTGGGTTGTCGCGAATAAAAATAAAAATGCTTCCGCTCACATGCTGGAAGCACATAAAAAAAGGGAGGTACAATTTCCATGGGCTTTTTTTCAACACTCACCAGAAGGCAAAAAGAATCAACGGTTTTGCTGCAAGCAGGAACTTTCCTCGAATATTTTGATTTAATGCTCTACGTCCACATGGCCGTCTTCCTAAATGAGCTTTTTTTTCCCAAAGCAACTGGCTTTACAGCCTCGCTCCTAACATCCTTTGCGTTCTGCTCTACCTTTGTTTTTAGACCCTTCGGAGCCATGCTCTTCGGTTACATCGGCGACAAAATCGGCCGCAAGCACACTGTCATTATAACCAGTACGCTCATGTCCTTTTCTTGCATCACTATGGCTGTCATGCCGACTTATGAAACGGTAGGCATAACAGCGGCCTGGGTGATTACCCTGTGTCGAGCTATCCAAGGTATGTCTTCCATGGGAGAGATTGTGGGGGCTGGTATTTATTTAACAGAAACGATTCCATTGCCAGCACGCCACCCTGTGGTGGCTTGGTTAACTGTTTCCGCGAGCGTAGGCGCTATGGCAGCCTTGGCTATTGCGACTATGATCACAACCTTTTCCTACGAATGGCGTCCTGTTTTTTTCTTCGGCGCGACCATCGCGGTGATCGGATCCGTCGCACGGACCATGCTGAGAGAAACACCTGAATTTCTCAAAAACCGAAAAAAACAAACGGATTTCATCGCTGAAAAGACAAACTATAAAACGATTTTGGGTATGTTTTTTGTTTTTTGTTCCGGACCTGTATGGTTTTATTTTGTTTTCATCTATTGTGGTAATATCCTAAGAGATTCTTTTGGATATACAGCGCCACAATTGCTTCAAAATAATTTTTTTGCTTCCATTGCTTTTGTAATTTCTAATATCATTTGTTCTCAATTATGCTATCGAGTCTACCCCATCAAAATTGTTAAAGTTTTATTGGGGGTCTTGGTGCCCTCCATTGCTTTATTCCCATACTTACTTAACCATGTTACCCATGCGTACGAGGTCTTAATCATTCAGACCATCGTAGGGCTTTTTAGCGTTGGAAGTTTTCCGTCTACAGCTATTTTTTACCGTCATTTTCCAACTTTAAAACGGATGACCCTGATTTCCATGGGATATGCCGTTGCAAAGGCCTTTATGTATGCATTTATCTCTTTTGGAATGATTTATTTGAACCTATGGATGGGCCATTGGGGCTTGTGGGTGTTGATGATCCCTTCCGTCTTAACCTTCGCCTGGGCCTTAAGGCATTTTGAGAAGCTGGATGCCCCCTATCGCCACGAATCTTCCCAAGCTCAAAAATCTAAAAAAATTCCAGATTCATTGAAAGAAGCAGCGTAAGGTTTTGAGATTCCAGGATGAATAAGCCCTTAGCGCCTTTTAAGACAGCAGGAGCTATGCATCACAGGGGTAAGCCCCAAGGTTTTCACGAGACGGTTAAACCCTATCTCACTTCAAACTTGAATAAAGACCTCTTGTCGAATCCTTTTATGGGCCGATGGGTGTGTCACCAAAGGGTTAGATCCAGTGCTCAGATCCTCATGTACCTTAAGTACGACAGAAGGTCTTGTGCGTCCTAAATGTCTGCCCCTCAGTTCGCCTCAAACGTGGTTTCGACAAGAGGTGTCTTCTATTCTTCAGCCTTTGCGCCGTTAGGCTGAGATGCATCGTCTGGTTTTTCAGTTTCTTTTTGATTCATTTGGCTTATTTCTTGAGTGAATTTTCGTCTTGCTGCGAGTTCAACTGTAAGTTTTTGAGCTGCTCTGGGGTTCATAGCGCTTAAAATGGGAGAAAGTTTCACTTCTTTCATCATATCAACAACTTCCAGCAACACTTCTAGATCAAGGCCCTCAAAAATGAGAGCTGCTTTATCAGGCTTCATCAGTTCATAGATTTTGACGAGACCACGCATTCTTTCTTTTTCATGCTCTTCCTTGGCAGATACCATTTCTTTCAGGATATCTCGAATTTTTTCTAACTCTTGGACTTTTTGATCAATCCTTTTTTCTGCAATCTCTAAAAGATGCTCCCGGTCTAAAACAGATTTTTCCCGTTTTTCGATTTCATTACGGCGCGCTGAGAGGCTTTGAAGAATTTTGACCTCTTCTGTCGTTAAATTCAAGATATCGAGCTCTGTTTCCTTGAAAGCAGTCTCTGATGGTGAGGCTTGCTTTTCTTCTGCTTTGATAATTGATCCGGCACCTGAAGTTAAAGAGTTAGCGCTAACCAGCACTCCCCCTGATTCAGAAAGAACAGAGTTTTGTTCAAGCGAGGTTTCTTTTGTTTGTCTGGCATTTTGACTTTCAGAGCTTTGAGCAACAGGTGATGGCGTGCTTGTTCCTGAAGATGATGCTATATTTCCAGCTTGGGCAGGATTTACAGTGATTTTTTCTGGTTCTGCTGCAGCTTGCAAAAAGCTTTTTGAGTCTCCAGAAAGCAGGGTTGCAGAAGCAACAGGAGATTTATCATAAAATCTAAACCCAAGCAAAATCGTGATACCCAACAGGATGCTGGGAATCCAGAAAATGCTTCGGAACGAAATTTCCGCAGAAGAATTTGAAAAAGATGTGAAAAAGGACATTAGTGCAATCCTGTTGCTTGTTGAAGAAATCCTCCGGATTCCTTGATAGAAGGCAAAATTGGAAGTGAATCCCCTTTTTTAGGCGCTAATTTTTTGAGAGGTTCTTCTTCCGTTTCAGGTTTGGTCATTTCTTGTTTAATTTCTCGGGCTTTTCGAACCTCACGCTCAAGCTCTTTGACCAAAGACTCCCCACGGTCTGAGAAAAATCTGAGATCATCTACCAAGGATGTCGCCGTTCGAATTTTGAGATTTAAGCTTTCTTCAAATTCCGTCGTTTTCTGACGCAATTGATTTAAGCTTGTTTCTGCATGGGCCAGTGACTGGGAAAACGCTGCGAGAAGCCGTTCCAGATCTTGTCTATTTTTATAAAAGACGTTCAGTTTACGCACCAGTAAAGACGTATAAGCAAAAGCACACATAACAAGGGTTACAAGACCTGCATCCCAAAAAAATGAAGATATATAAAAATTAAGCATCTTCTTCCTCCTCTGAGTGGTTTAAGTAATCAGCATCCAAAAAAATGGCGACATTTCCATTTCTTTGCCCCATTTTTCCAACAAAAAGACTGTGTTCCCCACATCTTACCTTGACTTGGCTTTCGGGAGTTACACCGAGAGGCAATAAGCTTCCTTCTCGCCAATTTACGACAGTACCTAAACCTAGAAAAACCTCATCTAAAACCGCTTCAAGGCTCACTTCTGTATGGTGCAGCTCTTTCGATACATGGTTTTCCCAAACGCTATCATGGCCTATATTTTCGCCAACAAACATCTCTAACAGCATGGGACGAATGGCTTCTAAGCTTCCGTAAGGAATCAGCAATTCCATCATACCGCCTTTTCCTTCCATTTGAATTTTTAAACGCATTAAGATTGCGGTGTTTGAAGGCCTTACGATGGTTGCAAATTTTGGGCTTGTTTCAATTCGATCGATAGAAAATTTTGTTGGAGAAAGGGGTTCTAGAGCTAACTCTAATTCATCTAGTAACAATTTAAAAAGACGCTTAACCAGGTTGCGTTCGATGGTTGTGTAAGATTTAGTATTTTCAACTTTTGAAGATTCTTGAGTTTTCCTGCCTCCTAAAAACACATTTACAATAGAATAAATGAGCGGTGAATCTGCAATGATTAAAGAAGCCCCATCCCATTGTTTTGAAGTAAAAACGCCAATCAAAGATTGGGGAGAAACTTTATCAAGATGTTCCCCAAAGCGAAGGGAAACTATCTCACTTAAGCTGACTTCAACATTATCCGAGGTTAAATTTCGAAGCCCCGTTGAAAGCGTACGGGTCACCCGCTCAAAAATCACTTCCAACATGGGCAGGCGTTCATAAGAAACCGTCTCCGGGTTTAAAATCGCTTCTAACCATGGAGGTAGGCTATTTTCCTGGGAGATTTTCGCAGTTTGCCTCTTTTCCTGCTTTGCTGTTGGTGTATTTTTGACCATTACGTCTTTTCTCCTTACTGAACCAGCATATTTTTAAATAGAACGTTGCGCACTTTGATAGGAGCAGACTCTGCATTCACACGAACTAATAATTGATCCCTCAGTTGGTACATCGCCTCTGATCCTTTAAAATCATCTACTCGCAGCTCCCTTAAATACACTTGAAACTGGTCCACAATGCGTGGAATAACCACCTGTATATCCTGAATGTGTTTCTCGTGGGTTAATTCCAATACAAGAGAAATTTTTAAAAAACGTTGCCTGGTTCCTGCTGGAACGCTTAGGTTCACAAGAATATCAGGGAGCGCCATAAAAAATGATTTTTGAAAGCCTGTTAAAGAGCGTTCTTCTTTTTTTTGCTTAGGAGGCTCTTCCAATCCCAACATCTGTCGCCCTTGTGACGTGAGAAGAGCCGTTGCAATTGCAGCTCCCAATATACCCACGATAATTATGATAAAAAGAAATTTGTTTCCTTTTTTTTTCTCAGGTTTGGTCAAAGCTCCAGATTCCTGCTCAGAACTTTGGGTTGTTTTTGATGTATCCTCCATGATTTCCTCTTCTCTTTGGTCTTGGCTAGGTTTTTATACCCTGTGAAATCATCGTGCCAAAATGTACACGTTAGCCTTATTTATATTTTGTCCATTAGATCAATCATGGCACACATCCTGCATCCAAAAGGGTAAATAGAATCTAAACAACAATATAAAAATTTTAGATAAAAGAAGGATTTTTACATGGCTAAGGTTGTCGCTTCACTTCTTGGAACCCAGTTTGTTGGGCTTAACCGTGCCTTGCAGGAAACAGGGCATAATGTTGGAAATTTTGGTACATCTGGTTTCCAAAAGCACATGTCTCTTTTTGAAAGCTATGACCATCCTGTTGGTGCTCATGGAGAAAAAATCAGTTATGCCGTCCACGGACCCGAATGGCGGAATTTACAGCAAGGAGGTCTGAGGGCAACTGGAGACGTTTATAACGTTGCAATTTTAGGAGAAGGTTTTTTGAAATTAGAGGGAGAGGTTTATACAAGAGCTGGAGAATTATTACAAGACGCTGAGGGTGTTTTAAGAACGTCAGATGGTCGTGCAATTCTTGATAATGGAGGAGCCCCCATAGCTATTCCTATCGGAGAGAAAATTAGCATTAATCGAGATGGTTCTATTTTTTCCGTAACAACCCAAGAAAACATTGCGACCCTTGGGTTATTTCAGTTTGAAAATCGGCAAAATCTAAAAGCCATTGGTAACAACGTCTATGAACCCACCCCAGGGCAAGAAGAACAGCCCGTTGAAACACCGAATATTCTTCAAGGCTTTTTAGAAACGAGCAATACCAACTCTGGGGAAGAGATGATAGATCTTGCTAATTTCACAACGACTTACCAACAGGCTGTTTATATGAGCCAGGCCTACCAATCAACCCAATCAGAAATGGTCCATCCGTTCTTAAGCCCATTGCTGAAGGCGTAAAACTTAATTTTTCAAATTTAAAAAAAATTTTACAAATTGGCGCTAAAAATAACAAAATTTTTACAAGGAGACAGATTATGGCCGCAAGTGATATTGCTGCAACAGGTATGTACGCAATGAAAACAAAAATGGAAACGTTGACCGGTAACATAGCAAACTCCAAAACAATCGCCTATAAAGCACAAGAAGTAGAGTTTAAGGATACCCTTTACCAAATGTATCAACCTGCTGGTATGCCGCTCGATGACGCTGGAAACATAACGCCTGTTCCCTTTCAAGTTGGAACAGGCGTTCGCGTAGGAAGCACCTATCGGCATCTTGCAAAAGGAGAGGCTATCTCGACAGAAAATCCCCTTGATCTTTATATTGATGGGCCTGGATACTTAAAAGTCACCTATCCGGATGACACATACGTTTATACCCAGGCCGGGAATTTTACCCTTGATGATCAACGCCGTATTGTCACATCTGAAGGATACCTTGTGGAAGATGGTTTTACGATCCCTGAATACACGACAGATATTTATATCAACCGGCAAGGTGAAATTTACGCAAGAGTTGATGGCGAAGAGGACGCTCAGCTGGTTGGAAATTTCAGTTTGACTATTTTTAATAATCCCAGAGGCCTTGAAGCCATCAGTGAAAACTTTTACAAAGAGACTCCCGCTTCTGGCGACCCTGTGGAGGGGCAACCCGATGAACAAGGTTATGGGAGCATCCTTCAAAAACATATTGAAGCTTCAAACGTACAATTGATAACCCAAATGACGGGGATCATTGATGCTCAAATTTGCTATCAAGCTTGCGCGGAGGTCATCAAAAAAGATAACCAACGCAAAGAAGTAGACATTTCTTTGGCCAGAAATAGTTAATCTGCCCCACTTTCATAAAAGGAAACCATCATCGTGGGACAGCAGCATCTTCTAACCAGATCGATTTATTTTGTATCAGCAATAGGCTTTTTTTTCTTTTCAACTATTTGCTTGGGAAAACTTGAAACGCCAGATTTAAAAGATCTTTCTAGCAAAGAGGATGTTCCTCAATTTCTTTCCAAAGAAATAGCTTCCCAAGTTCAAGAACAAACGGGATCTCAAAGTGTGCGTTTGAGCTTTGACCCCAGATGTATGGCGTTGTTATCTTCCCTCAAGGAAGGAAATTTTCACATTGAACAGGTGACGATTGATCAACATCGCTCCCGTTTTATAGCAACAATATCCACACCCGATGGGATGAAACCTCTGATGATCAAAGGGGGGTTTACGTTATCTCTAAGACTTCCTTTTGTGGTTAGGTCCATTGCCCCTGGCGAAGTCATCCAACAAGATGACCTGGAATGGAACACGGTTGAAGTGGGATCAAATTTAAAAAATGCCGTCTTAAGAGTTGAAGATTTAGTCGAAAAAACTCCTCGCCAAAAAAATCTTGAGCCGGGAAAAATTATCAAAGCGCGAGATCTCCAAAAACCGATCTTGGTTAAAAAAAATGAAATCGTTACAGTCATTTATCAAAAAAACACGCTCATCATTGAACATCAAGGTAAGGCCTTAGATGAAGGTGGTGCAGGCGACGCGATTCGCGTTTTAAATCCTGTAAGCAAAAAACCTATTTTCGGAACAATTATTGCTAGAAAACAAGTCAAAATAGGAGATCATTCTCCACAAGAAAGGTCTGCTTTATGAAACCTTTTTATTCTCTGTGTCTCACAGCGGGTGTCAGCCTTCTGGTGAGTGGATGTTATAAGACATCTCGTCTTTCAGATATCGGCGATACGACACCGATGACACGCACTCAAGACCCAACAGCCCATAGCGATTATAAGCCGGTTATAACACCGATGCCAGGTCCTCAGCGTTCGCGAACCCAATCTCCCGCTTCCCTATGGCAAGCAGGGGCTCGGGCCTTTTTTAAAGATCAACGGGCCAAACGTGTGGGAGATATTTTAACCGTACTTGTGGATATTGACGAAAAAGGTAAAATCCAAAATACAACATCTTTTGGACGGACTAGCTCCCAAACGGCAGATCTCTCTAACCTGCTCGGTTATGAAAAACAGCTAAAGGGATTTTTTCCCAAGTCTTTTGACCCAACCAATGCCCTTAACCTTAAAAGCAATCCAGATCACGAAGGAAAAGGCACGATTGACCGTAAGGAAACCGTCAACTTTAATATCGCAGCGCTCATTACGCAAGTTTTACCGAACGGCAATTTAGTCATCTCAGGGCGCCAAGAATTTCGGTTCAATAACCTAGAGATAAGAGAAATTCTTGTAACAGGCATTGTTCGCCCAGAAGATATTCTCTCCAACAATACCATTAGCCTTGAAAAGATTGCAGAAGCCCGCCTGGCCTATGGGGGACGCGGAGCCTTCACAGATGTTTCACAACCCCCTTATGGGCAGCAAGTCCTCAATCATTTGATGCCCTTTTAAGCAACAGGGCCTATTATAGAACTGTTAATAAAAAGGGGTTGGCACCTGACTTTTAAGAAATTAGGTGTCAGCCCCTTGGAAAAAATGTGGCGGGCCAGGGGACAAAAATCCCTGTAATTTTGGGAAAAAACACGCCAATTTCTGTGCAGCTGACGGGGGCACATGTGCATGACTGTGAGCCTGCTAAAGCGATGCTTGTCCCCTTGAAAGGGCTTGGAATCAAACGATTTGTGACGGATAAAGGCCGAAATTCCTCCTCGAAACAACAGGCGCGAGCACAGATTTTACAATCGCATCCTTTACAAATGTCGCTGGAGAATCGAGGCGTTTTTCGGAAAGTTGAAAGAAAATAGGCGATTGGCTCTGCGTGTCGATAAACTGTCAATAGCACGTAAAGATGTCCGAGGTAGTTGAGCCACGTGAGTTGTCCGATGATGGGGGGCGTGAGCGCGCCCTCAAAAGCGCTGGTGCGAGCGCCCCCATCATGCTCTTAAGCTGCTAACTGATAATAATCATGT
>JBOFKI010000096.1:0-10512 GCA_051657245.1 Alphaproteobacteria bacterium
TGAAAAGCTTGGAGGCACCTGCTTTTCTTGCATAAAACCCGCTGAACTTATTTCGCGTCTCTGGAACAAATGTTTCAGGGGCAAATACGCGACACCAGGGATCTAAGAACTCCCCGATGCCGCTAACCTTTAACGACTCCGACCGAGTCATTTAAGGCTAAACAAGATGTTAAACGATTTTTCTTTTCTGGCGCAACGGAAACTTTCACGCCTTCGACACTTTTTCTTCCCCCCGAGGGAAGGAGGAGACGGTTTGGGGCTGAGTGACTGTTTCTTTTTCTTGGGGCTGGCCCTTTGGTTGACCTTAAGCACGCTGTGGGAGGATGCTGACGAAGGCGACGATTAAGCCTGGCGTTCACGTTTACTGTCCGGAAAGGGGAGTTTAAGCGCGAACGTGCGAGGTGTTGCAAAGTTCCATGCGGCAGTTTTCTCCATAAACAAAGCTATCCATGGCCTTTGCGCGCGTAAGCCTTTTGCGTTTCGCTCCTCTGATCCGGAATTTGATGCTATGATAGCTTGGATATCTCATCTCCGCCGCTCTTTTGTCATTCTCGCGGCGGCGGGAATCTAGACAATCTTATCACCTGGAACCTCTACTGAAGCATCATGTTTGTGTGGTTTTTCCTGGATCCCCGCCTGCGCGGGGATGACAAATAAAGATCTTTTATCAGACATCTTTCATAGCTTTACTTTTTTATTAAAAAAAGATTTTTTTTAATTTAAAAACCAAAGTATACACCAAAAATATACCATTTGCGTTTTAGACTAAAGAAAAACAAATTTTATAAGTTGCCCAATGTTAAAGACGTTTCTCTTGGTTTTGACCATCTGTTTTCCTTTTTTAGGTTGCGAGAAAAGCTCCCAATCGCCAAAATCAGACCCACAATCAGCAGAGCCGAACGTAACAATTCATAACATAACGACAGAAAATCTTACCCAAGACCATGAATTTACAGCCCAAACCCAAAGCTATTGCACCGTTCAGGTAAGGGGGCGCGTCGAAGGAATTTTGCTTAAACGCCATTTTCAAGAAGGACAAATTGTTCAACAAGGTCAGGTTTTATTCACGATAGACCCAAGGCCTTTTGAAGCAAAGGTTCAAAAAGCGCGTGCTTTTTTGGCTGAAACGAAAGCAACTGATGAAAATGCAAAGAAGAACCATAGGCGGCTCCAATCCCTTGTCAAACAAAAAGCAGTGAGTCAAAAAGAAGCTGATGAAGCAGAAGCAGCGGCACGCGTTGCTGAGGCAAACGTGCAATCTGCCGAGGCCCAACTGAAAGAAGCTGTTCTTGATCTGGAATATACAACCATCGCTTCTCCACTTTCAGGGGTCACGTCTATATTTCAAAAAAATGAAGGAGATTTAGTTATACCAGGAACTGGAGAGAGCAGCCTTCTCACGCAAATCACCCAGCTAGATCCTATTTATGTTAATTTTTATGTGACGGATAAAGAACTTCAAGAATCTCGAAATTTATTCCAAAAAAGAAGCCCAGAAGAAAGCCCTTTAGCGGCGAAGCTTTTTCTATCAGATGGCTCCCCCTATTCAGAAGCAGGCGTTGTTACCTTCTCAGACCCTTTAATGCGTAAAGAAACGGGAACGTTTTTGATGCGTGCTACCTTTCCGAACCCGCAACACCTTTTAAAACCAGGTCAGTTTGTGAAGCTTAAAATCCAAAGCCCTCCGATTCCTCAAGCCATTGTGATCCCGCAACGGAGCGTGGTTCAAAAAGACGACCAATACCTGGTTTTTATCCTTGATGCAGATCTAAAAGTGACCCCCCGCGTCATTCAAGGAAAAATGTTAAAAGACAACCTATTTTGGGTGAAAGAAGGGCTTAGTCCTGGGGAAAAAATTATCTTAGATGGTGTTATCAGGTTGAAGCCTGGAATGAAAGTCACCATCGCACCGCCGTCGTCAACGCCTCCTCAAGAACCCAAAAAATCATAAAAAAAGTTAGAAAAAACGCACATGTTCGAATTTTTTATCAGACGCCCCATTTTTTCTTGTGTGCTTTCTGTGGTGATTGTTTTGGTGGGGCTTTCTTGCCTACTCAAGCTCCCCATCGATATTTTTCCACCCATTGCGCCCCCAACTATTTTTGTGAACACCAGCTATCCCAGTGCCAGCGCAGAAACCCTTTCTAAAACGGTTGCATCCCCCCTAGAGGCCCAAATCAACGGTGTTGAAAATATGCTGTATATGGTGACAAACAACACCAATACAGGCGACATGAGCACAACGATTACGTTTGATATTGGCTCTGATACAGATATGAATTTGGTCAATACTCGCAACCGGGTTAGTTTAGCTGAGCCTAAACTCCCCGCAGACGTCAAAGCAATTGGTCTAAAAATCAATAAAAAATCAACGAGCATGCTCCAAATTGTAACGTTTCAATCACCTGATCAAAGCATGAACATGGTTGACATGACCGCTTATGTAGATATCAACGTTTTGGACACCATTAAACGCATTCCAGGTGTTGGGGATGCGCAAATCATCAACCCTTTAAATGCCATTCGTATCTGGCTAGACACAAATAAATTGGGAAAGCTCTCGCTCTCTGTATCCGATGTTATCCAAGCTGTTCGGGAGCAAAATAATCAATACGCAACGGGGAAGATTGGGCTTCCTCCTTCTCCCGACCTGATGGAAAAGAGCTATGGCATCGTCGCTAAAGGAAGGCTCGCAACCCCAGAAGAATTTGAGCAAATCGTCTTAAAAGCATCTGATAATGGGGAAATCATCCGGCTTAAAGATGTTGGTCGTGCAGAACTTGGATCCCAAAATTATGAATTTATTGGAAAACTCAATGGAACCCCCACCCTTATTTTAGCAACCTACCTTCAACCTGGCGCCAATGCTCTAGCGGTTGCACATCTTATTCGAGAAACGGTCGCAGAGCTTTCTAAAAGATTACCTTCTGGAATTACCTGTAAAATTCCCTATGACACCACCAAATTTATCGAAATTTCCGTTAAAGAGGTTCTGTATACCCTGTTTGAAGCAGTTGCCCTTGTTTTTTTAGTCGTTTTTCTTTTTCTGCAAAATTGGCGAGCCACCGTTATCCCTATTCTCGCTGTCCCCATTTGTTTGATTGGAGCCCTCATTGGGCTTGCAGCCCTTGGCTTTTCCATCAACACCCTCACATTGTTTGGGATGGTGTTGTCCATTGGCATTGTGGTAGATGACGCCATCGTCGTGGTAGAAAATGTAGAACGCCTGATGCATGAAGAACATCTCCCCCCGCTTCAAGCAAGCATCAAAGCGATGCAAGAAGTGGGAGGGCCTGTTATTGCCATTGTTCTCATCCTTTGCGCCGTTTTTGTTCCCGTAGCTTTTTTGGAAGGCCTCCTCGGACAGCTTTATAAGCAATTCGCCATCACCATCACGATTTCCGTAGTGTTTTCTGGAATTGTTGCGCTCACCCTCAGCCCTGCTCTTTCAGCCTTGCTTTTGAAAAAAGCACCTTCTACGCCTAATCGATTTTTTCAAATTTTTAACGTCGGATTCGAGCGTGTGCATCGCGCCTATACCCATGGTGTTGAATATTTTATCAAAAAGCCCCTTTTGGGACTCATCGGATTTGGGGTCGTCATCCTCGCTTGCGGGGTTTTAAGTAAAATGATCCCAAGCAGCCTTGTCCCTGAAGAAGACCAAGGGTACCTGATTATGGTTGCGGGCACGCTCCCTGGTACAACGATTCAAAAAATTGAATCTCTTACAGAAAAACTTGAAGCTATTATCAGACAGCACCCTGCTGTTGATTATATAACCAGCCTCGGAGGCTTTGATCTGATATCAGGCCAAAAAAATCCTTCTAATGCAACCCTTTTTGTCGTACTGAAAGATTGGGAAGAACGAAAAACAGCAGCCCTTAAAGCTCCTGCTGTTCAAGCAGAACTTTCTAGAAAACTCTCTGTCATCCAAGACGCCAAGGTGCTTCTATTTAATCCACCCACAATCCAAGGACTTGGAGCTGTTGCTGGGTTTGAATTTTACCTGGAAGATAGGGGAAATCGAAGCATTCAAGACATTGAAGCGGTTGCTCAAACTTTTATCCAGGCTTCCCAAAAACACCCCGCTATTACCCATCTTAGCACAAGCTTACAAACAGTGCTCCCCCAATACATGGCAAACGTTGATAAAGAAAAAGCGAAGTCTCTCGGAGTCCCCCTCGATCAAATTTTTGCAACCCTTGCTTCTTATTATGGTGGCTATTATGTCAATGATTTTAGCAAATCTGGCCGTGTTTATCAGGTCCAGATCCAATCAGATGCTCCCCATCGGCTTGCGACAGATGATTTAAAGCATATGTACGTACGCTCGAACACAACCCAAACCATGATTCCTTTAAGCGCAGTGATAACTTTTACCCCCTCCACAGGCCCTGTCATGATCAACCATTTTAACGGAAGCGTATCTGCCTATTTAAATGGAATGGGTGCTCCCGGTTATAGCTCTGGACAACATCTTCAAGCCATTGAGGAAATTGCTCAAGAGGTATTGCCAGAAGACATGAAGCTTTCTTGGGCTGGGTCTGCTTTTCAAGAAAAGAAAACAGGATATCAATCTCTCTTTGCTATCGGGTTTGGGTTGGTCATGGTGGTGCTTATCCTTGCTGCCCTTTATGAAAAATTGCTGCTTCCCATTTCTGTTTTATGCGTCACGCCTTTTGGCGTTCTCGGAGCGCTGCTGGCAGTTTTTTTGACCGGCCTTACCAACGATATCTATTTCCAAATAGGCCTCCTCACCCTTGTGGGGCTTTCCGCTAAAAATTCCATCCTCATCGTAGAATTCGCCATTATTAAACGTGCAGAGGGCCTTTCCATTGTGGAAGCAGCTATTGAAGCGGCTCGCTTACGCTTTCGCCCCATTCTCATGACATCTCTTGCTTTCATTTTGGGAGCAGTTCCTCTCGTTTTGAGCTCTGGCGCAGGAGCAAACGGACGCCATTCCATCGGAACTGGGCTTATTGGAGGCATGATATTTGCGAGCTCCCTCTCGCTTTTTTTCATTCCGCTTTTTTATGTGCTTTTCCAAAGGCTCAGTGAATCTATGCAAAAAACTTTAAAATCTAAAGAAGCGAATCATGCTAAAGCTAATCTCCCTCAATCTTAAATCTTCTCATAAAAAGCTTATGTTGTTATGCTTGTCGGTTTTATTAGCGGGGTGCTTGCGCGTAGGCAACGATTATACTCCCCCTCAAGCTGATATCCCAAACACGTGGCGCACATCAGGCGTTACAGGAAACACGAAAGGGGAGGACCATCAGGACTGGTGGAAACGCTTTCAAGACCCTCAGCTCACCGCCCTCATCAACACAGCGGCTCAAAAAAATAAAAGCCTCCAACGATCTGCCCAACAGATCAAAAAGTATGAGGCCCTCTTGGGTGTAGCCCAAAGTGGCTACTTCCCACAAATAGATCTTTCTGCTCAGGTTCAACGCTCAAAAATTTCCCAAGAAACCAAGATGGGGGGGAGCACTCAAAATCCCTACCAATGGGATCACCAAGGGTTTATCAATCTTTCCTATGAAATTGATTTTTGGGGCCGGGTACAACGGCAAGAAGAATCCGCTCTTGCAACGTTGCTTGCTGAAAAAGCTTCCCAAAAAATTGTGCTGCTGACGGTGGTGACTGCCGTCGCCCAACGCTATTTTACGCTGCGGGCCCTGGATGGATCTCTGGCCATTTCCCAAGAGTTGCTAGCCCTTTCAAGGGAACATGAGCACCTCATCCAACGGCGCTTTCAAGAAGGATTTTCCTCGTCTCTCGACGTGCAAGAAGCTGTGGCAAGCACAGCCCAAGCCGCCCAAGACGTCTCAAGGCTGCAGCATCAAATTGCCCAAGAAGAACATGCACTTTGCGTTTTGCTGGGGCGGAATCCTTCCCCCATTGAGCGAGGGAAATCCCTGGAGCAGATCCACCTTCCGGAGATAAAAATCCAAGCGCTGCCTTCTCATTTGCTGAAGCAACGCCCAGATATTGAGCGGGCTGAGCAAGAGCTGAGAGCGCGTAACGCAGATGTTGGGGTTGCGGAAGCGCAATTTTTCCCTCAAATCAACCTGCTTGCTTTTTTGGGAGTGGAATCCCTTCACAGTAGCACACTCCTCACCAAACGTGCCTTCAGCGGCGGTTTTGGCGGAGGGTTAACAGCACCCCTTTTCCACGGAGGAAGAATTCAACAGGAAGTGCGCGCTGCTGAGGCAGAACACCAAGAAGCCCTTCTTGCTTACCTCGAAACCCTCCAGGTAGCTTTTCAAGAAACAGAAGACGCCCTGGTTGGCTCCCAAAAAACCTTATCTTCCTACCAACAGCAACTTAAAATCCAATCAGCCCAGAAAAAAAATTATCACCTCCAGCAGATGCGCCACCAGCAGGGTGTTACCAGCCGGGTGGAATTGTTGAAAGCAAAGATGCTTTGGCTCCAAACACGCCAACAAAGCCTTGAAGCCCGTCTTAAAGCGTTTCTTGAGCAGCTCAAGCTTTATAAAGCCCTGGGAGGTGGATGGAGCCACTTTGTCATTCCCGCGGCGACGGGGATCTAGGCAATCCCATCATCTGGCACTTCTACTGAAACGTCATGTTTGTTGGATTTCCTGGATCCCCGCTGCTGCTGTGGGGATGACGGGAAAAGGCAAGGGGATGACAAGAAGGAAAAGGTTGGGAAAGGCAAAGGGGAACGGGAAGAACAATGTTTTGATCCATCAGAATGT
Organism: Alphaproteobacteria bacterium; assembly: GCA_051657245.1. GTDB lineage: Bacteria > Pseudomonadota > Alphaproteobacteria > Holosporales > JBOFFI01 > JBOFFI01. The sequence goes on from JBOFKI010000096.1 coordinate 6,723, forward strand.
AACAAAATGATTTTAATTTAAGCCTATTCTTCTTCTGAAAAATCGTAGGGTTTTTGGTAACTGCCCATGACAACGTGAAACGTCATGCTAGGTAGTCTTGTTTCTATATTTGTGTTGTCTAACCACGCAGAAGGAACTTGATGCCATTCTTCAAAAACATGCGCAACTGAAGGCTCTGGAAACCAGATTGAATAAGGCGTAGAGAGAGATGCAGTTGGTGCGCATGGAGAAGGCCGATCACCTTGGTGCTCAAAACAATGGTAGCTCCCTGGGGTATTAAAATAAAATCGCCCTCCAGGTTTAAGACATCCAAGCAACATACGAATCCAATCTTGAAACTCGAGGGTTTCTCCCAAGGGAGTTCCTCCATGGAGCAAAATCACATCGAACGCAGCAGCAAAAGGTACGTGAGGGGGCTCTAATACAACAGCAATATCTTCTGTCTCTAATGTCATCCCTGGCAACAAACCCATCACATGAAAATCCTGGGGATTGCGCAGAACTCTCTCAGAACCAGGAGGAGGAATTGAACCAATCTCTAAAAATATGCTTGGGACTCCAGCAGACCTTTTAGAACAAGCTGCTTCTTCGGTGCTCACCAGGTGAAAAAAACGCTTGTGAACTAAACGACCCCAAAAAGGGGCGCCTAATACCTCTGCGCACAAAGCCTGTTTCTGTTTTTTGGGCAACCCACTTCCCCAATCAAACGCTTTAGACTATTGTTTTGGGGACCAACACCATCATCAAGCGCTTCCCTTCCAGTTTAGGTGCGAGCTCTGCCTTACCAACTTCCGCAATATCTGCTTGTAAGCGTTCTAAAACGCTCAAGCCATGTTCTTGGTGAGCCATTTCACGCCCTCGAAACTGAAGCGTCACCTTAACTTTATTACCTTCTTTAAGGAAACGTTCTGCATTACGCAATTTCACCAAATAGTCATGCTGTTCAATACCGGGGCGTATTTGAATTTCTTTAACTTCAATAATTTTTTGTTTTTTCTTGAGCTCCGAACGCTTCTTTTGCTCTTCGTATCGATATTTTCCATAATCCAAGATTCTGCAAACTGGCGGATCAGATTGGGGAGAAATTTCAGCCAAATCAAGGCCTGCGTCCCTAGCTTTTTGGAGGGCAACGGCTCTGCTCACAACACCTAGCATATCTCCCGCAGCGTCGATCAATCGCACTTGGGAAGCCTGAATCTGTTCATTAATACGCATCCCCCCCTTGCTAGCGTTAGAAGGATTTTGGCCAGGGGAGTTTCTTGGAGTAAACTGGGTCAAGCGATCGCCTTTCATATTATTATAAACAACCTGTCTTTAGTAGCATAGTTTGATTGAGAAAAACATAGGAAATAAACCCTTCCCCAGAAAAAACCTTCCTCTAGGGCTGATCCCCAAACCGCTCCAACAGTTCCGCCAAAGGGACCACCTCTTGCTGCGACGTTCCAAAATGCCGGATCGCAACGGTTCCCTCTTCTGCCTCGCGTTTACCTACTACGGCAATCATTGGAATTTTTTGCAAGCTCAATTCCCTAATCTTATAGGTAATTTTTTCATTGCGAAGGTCAAGTTCAGCACGAACCCCCTTTTGCCTGAGGCGCTCAAAAATATCTCTTCCATAAACGTCTGCTTCTTGGGTAATCGTCGCAATAGCCACTTGAACAGGCGCCAACCAAAGGGGAAACTGCCCACCATAGTGTTCAATCAAAATCCCGATAAAGCGCTCAAAAGAGCCTAAAATCGCGCGATGCAACATCACAGGACGATGCTTTTGTCCGTCTTCTCCAATATAGGAAGCCCCCAAACGCTCTGGTAACACAAAATCAACCTGAAGGGTTCCGCACTGCCAAGAACGCCCCAGAGCATCCTTCAATACAAACTCCAGCTTTGGCCCATAAAAGGCACCTTCTCCAGGGTTGAGGGTGTAGGAAAGCCCTGATGCTTCAGACCCAGCCCGAAGCGCTTCCTCCGCTTTGTCCCACAAGGCATCCTCTCCTGCACGCCGCTCAGGACGATCTGAAAAACGGACGGAAACATCCTGAAACCCAAATTTTTGGTAAACTTCCTTGAGCAACGCACAAAAAGCCTGGGTTTCAGAAACGATTTGCCCTTGGGTACAGAAAATATGAGCATCATCTTGCACAAATGAGCGAACCCGCATCAACCCCATCAAGGCCCCAGAAGGTTCATTGCGAATACAAGATCCAAACTCTGCCATACGCAACGGCAAGTCCCGATAACTCTTCAAACCTTGGCGAAAAATTTGGACATGACAAGGGCAATTCATTGGCTTGAGGGCGTAAACCTCTTCAGCCTCTGTCTCACAGGTGAACATAGCTTCACGAAATTTCTCCCAGTGCCCTGAAGCCTCCCATAATTTTCGATCCAACAATTGGGGAGTGCGCACTTCCTGATAGCCATGGTGTGTCAATTTTTTTCGAAGATACCCTTCAATAGCCAGGTAAAGGCTCCATCCTTTGGGGTGCCAAAATACGCTCCCTGGGGCCTCTTCTTGGAGATGGAACAGCTGCATCTCTTTTCCCAAGCGACGATGATCTCGCTTTTCTGCTTCTTCCAGTTGGGTAAGGTAAGCCGCTAAATCTGCTTCATTGGCCCATGCGGTTCCATAAATCCGCTGGAGCATAGGGTTTTTAGAATCACCCCGCCAATAGGCGCCTGCAATTTTCGTCAGCTTAAAGCCTTTGCCCAGCCAACCCGTTGAAGGAAGGTGAGGCCCCCGGCATAAATCCACGAAAGCGCCTTGGCGATAGACACTCAATACATCTCCCTCAGGAATAGCCTGGATTAGCTCAACTTTGAAGGCTTCTCCCTGGTCCTTAAAAAACTGAATCGCCTGTTCTCTGGACCATTCTTCCCGAACGATGGCTTCTTTGCGTTTGATAATTTCTTGCATCCTGGATTCGATTTTAGGAAAATCCTCCGGGGTAAAGGGGGTTGCTCGATAAAAATCATAGTAAAAGCCATTCTCAATGGAAGGGCCAATGGTCACTTGGGTCTCAGGGAAAAGCTCTTTCACAGCTTCTGCCAGAAGGTGAGCATAATCATGGCGCAAAACATCCAAACCGTCTGGCTCTTCTTTTGAGACCAAGGCGCAGATTAAATCCTGAGACCACCTACGGGTTAAATCATAAAGCTTACCCTCCACCCGAAGCGCCACATAATCATAAAGGCGCAAATCTTCCCGAGCTTTCAACAGATCAATGCCTGAAAAAGGGCCTTCCAGGGATAGGGATTTTCCATCCGAAAAGGTTATAACAGCCATCGCACCCCAACCCCAAAAATTCTATGAATCTAAACATATTCCAGGTTGAGTCAGTCTCCCCAAGCTGTCAAGAGATTTTTGAATTTGCTTGTTTGGTACTTTTATGAGTACGCGTTCAGGGTGAATGACAAGCTTTCCGATGGTTATTGTGAAGCAATTCTACTGGAGCCGAATATTGATTGATACCGTGTCGTGCGTCAAACTTGAAGGGGTGCCATTTGGACAAAAAGTAATATTTGACAAATTATTGGACAAGACACAATAAATCATTATAATAAGATGAATTTATTGAATGGAGTTAGGTTTTTTGTCTAATAAATTGACCCAAAAGACGCTTTTAAAGCTTGCCTTTATCGCCTTATTGACCTCTAATATTGCCCTTGCAGGATCAGGTTTTCAAAGCGATCAAGACAAAGATGAAACAAGCAGCCCTGCCCGCGCGGTGGCAGAGGCATCTATTGTGCCTGCGCGTCAGCTGTCTTTTGAGATGTTTCCTAATGAGATCATCAA
>JBOFKI010000097.1:0-1041 GCA_051657245.1 Alphaproteobacteria bacterium
ACATGATGCGTCGTGAAGAAGCTGGTGTTACTCCTCCGCCTGAAGCTGCACCTGTTAATAAGATGGAATCTGCAGAAGTCCAGGTAAAGAGTGACATTGAGGACTTGAAGAACACAGAACTGTTCCCAGAGACTAATGCCCCTGTACAAGCTCCTGTAGTGGCTCCTGAGGCTGTTGTACCAAGAACTGGACCGGTTGCACCTACTCGTCCTGAGGTCGCTCAGAGAGCCGTAGAAGAGCCTACAATGGCACCTGAAGAAGTGATGCCTCAACAGATGGCTGAACCGCTGCCTATGGACCCTCGTCAACAAGCTATGGCTCCAGAGGCACCTGCACAACAACCTCTACCCATGGATGAGATTGATGCCCTGTTGGCTAAACAGTGGGAAGCTGATGAAGCTGCTCGTTGGGCTGGGAAGGAAGGTGAAGTAGCCGCTGCTCGTCAAGCTGGTGACATCGATATATCTCGTCCTCAACAAGCTGTACCGGAAGTTATCCCAGAAGCCCCTGTAGCCCCTGAACGTCTCCCACGAGATCCTCGTCAGATGGTTGAAGAAGTCCCTGAGGCACCTGCTCCGCAAGCACCAGTGATTGATGCAGCCAAGTTGGAAGCGATGTTGGAAGAGGCATTTAACAAGCCTGCCCCGAAAGCTCCTAAATCTGAGAAGGTTAAGGCATCTAAGCCGAAAGCTAAAGAGAAAGCACCTGAGCCTACTCCAGAGCCCGTAGAAGCCCCTTCAGAGCCTCGTACACGCGTTCCTGCTAAGAAGCCTACCAAGGACCTTAAGAAAGCAGAGGAGCCCGTAGAGAGCGTTACAGAGCCTGTGGTGGAGCCCAAAGCTGAGCCTAAGGCTGAACCAACCCCGAAGAAGTCTCCGATTGGCATGTTTGCTAAGAATATTAAGAGCATGGAAGCGAAGGTTGATACACTGTCTAAGAAGCCTCGTGGTGAAGTTCGTAAAGAACTCCTTGAAGCTCGTCAGGAAGTTGATTCTTATAACAAGATGGTTAATAAGGTGTCGGACGACTTGAAGATGCGTG
>JBOFKI010000098.1:0-2444 GCA_051657245.1 Alphaproteobacteria bacterium
AAATGAGTGCAAACCTTCGAGATTTTACTTTGATCGATCACCAAAACAACCTGTCGTCCTTGGGCACAGATCATGTCAACAAGACTAAAAACGAAGCCTTTCATGACGATAAAAAGGTCCATCAAAGCGTTGGCCAAAAGTCGGTTGATAGAGCGCGCTCTTTGGATGGTTCGGCTTTGACTATTTTTATGCTTTTTTTTAATTGAATTTTGACTCCATCACGCCCCAAAAGGACAGTTTTGTGGAGGAAGATTTGAAACTACAGATCGCAGATCTGCTCTACACAGCCCAATTTCAGGGCAAGCAAGGCTCCCAAATGGGCTACCTCTATCTTCTGGTTGAAAACACCTCAGCGCCTTATAAAACGCTGCCACTTCGCATGCAAAAGTATTGCTTGGCGATTCTGGAACAGCACCTGAAAGCCAAAAAAAAAGGGGCCTCTCCCCTCCCCCTTCCGCTGATCTATCCTATGATTTTTTACACAGGAGAAAAACCTTACCCCTACTCCACAGATTTTTTGGATTTGTTCGAGGATCCTGAGCTTGCAAGGCGCATCTACCACGCCCCCTGTCCGCTGGCAGACCTGAGGACTGTTCCAGATGAGCATCTCCTGAAAGCCCGCCATTTTGGTGCCATGGCATTCCTGGCTAAGCATATCCGAGAGCTGGAGCTTCTACCTTTATTGGAACAAATCGTGGCGCTGCCCCGAAATCTTGAATTTGACGAAGAAACGGGGTACATTAGGCTTATGGTCTCCTACCTCTTCGAGGCTGGAGAAGTTCAAGACCACGACGCGTTCGTCAGGGCCCTGACTACCAACCTGCAACAAGGAGACACCATCATGACTATCGCTGAACAGCTTCGAAAGGAAGGATTCGAAAAGGGACAATCCATGGGCTTCGAAAAAGGACAGTTAAGAGAAAAATTGGAAACAGCGAAAAAGCTCTTGGTCCTTGAGATCGATGAGGATGTCGTCTTACGCGCAACAGGTCTCTCCAAGCAGGACTTGATGGCTCTCAAGCAACAGTAGCACTAAGCGATTCTGCATTATCCCCATCCTCTGTGGAAAAGCCTTGGGATAAGTGAGGCTTGGCAGCTCAAGATGGCGCACTTGCCTACCTTCCTTTCGGATTGCACGTTTTTTGTGCGTAACTGAAGCTTGTACAAGCCCCCATGGACACGTAATTTCAAGAAACTCTCTTTTAAACAGCCGTTTCATACGACACCTTGTTCCCAACAATCGTTTCAAGTTTCCAGCCAAAGTGAGACTGGAGATAATCCGTAAAAAAAACAGAAACTATGCTCAAAATGTTCACGATTTGAGCAATAAAAATTTCTATTTTTATGTGAAATCCTGGGTGGAAACTGAAGCTGGGAGACATAAGGACTCAGCTAAAACGCTTGAAATTTTTTCAAGAGTTCTCCTGAAGAACAAAATTATGTTTTGAAGCTCTATGGGATGAACAGAAAATATAAATTGGCAGAACCTTACGATATTATTGTGAGAAGGTCTATGAACACTTTCCATTCCAATATCATCAGCGTTTACACCCTTTCCCTTTCAAGAGTTGGGACTTCGAAAATGTCGAGATCTCGAAAGTCCTCCTATACGGTTGCTCGACACTTATTTCTTATTTCCAAATCCAAATCTCAAAATCTATCCGATCTCAACATTATCAAATTGCGATTACACCCTTGACGGAATGATTGAAAAATGGTCTAATCGCCGCCAAATGAGCCGCTAAGTCTAAAAAAAAAGAAGCTAATACCATGAGGATAGGGCGCGTCCGGGTAGCGTTCACTATCAATTTTGCTGCTTGCGTTCAGCCGGCTCTGCAGTTTACAAAAGAACCTTTAACAGGAGAAGGGTATGGAGTTACTACTCACCTCCTTTTGGCTGTAAAAAATAGTGAATCTGCGTCGATCTCTTTTAAATATGCCAAAGCGGATTCAGGAGAAAATGCCCCAATTCAAGCAAATTTGTGCATTATTCAAAAAGGTAGGGAATATAAAATTAACAATTATGAAACGCTAAAATTATTTATTGATGGGGTTCCATACCTGCTCACAGAGGTCAATTCGCTTCAAGATCCATTGGAAATTCCAGAAAATTATACTGTTTGTGTGCAGCCAGGAAGGACTTTTCTATTTGGAACGATCAAAGAAATTATAAAAAGACAATTATCATTTCTCATTTCCCAAGATCATTTTTCAAAAATGGTTGCTGCAAAGAGAATAGCTTTTGAACTCTCTTCTTCACAAACCCCACTCGGCTATCCTATTTGCTTGGAATTTAGTCAAGAACATATAGCTAAAGCCTTATAATTTTGCTACATTTTTAAAGAGATTTTTGATGCTGCATTGGAGATTTCGTCTCGTTGCTTTAGCCTCTCGCCCATTTTTTCTCAATGGGATTCAAGTCTGGGGAATAGGGTGGTAAGTAA
>JBOFKI010000099.1:0-3504 GCA_051657245.1 Alphaproteobacteria bacterium
CACTTGGTCGAAAATGCCTTCTTGCATCTTAAACGATGGAGAGGAATAGCCACGCGGGTACGCTAAAAATACTTCCTCTTTCCTTGCGGCAACCCACATTCGTTGCCTTGCGCTTTGGCTTAATATCTCTTGACGACACCGTCTAGAAAGACTCTTAAGATTTTACTTTGCTTTCAATCTTTTTTGTTTTATTTTTGAAGGGTTGCGTTTTTTTGTGACATAAAAAATGCATATTAGTATGATGAGATATTTTGAAATTAGCGGAGTTTGTTGAAGATGCATTTAGATCAGAAGAAAAAGTTTGAATTGAGGGCGTGGCTAATTTGGGCTTGTGCCGCAATTTTTTACGGCTATCAATTTGCCCAACGTGTCTCCCCCAGCGTCATGACCGATGAACTTATGTCTTCTTTTTCTGTGGAATGTGCGGCTTTGGGCGCAATTTCTGCTTTTTACTATAATGCCTATGCTTTTTTACAAATTCCAGCGGGGTCTTTGCTTGATAAATTTGGCCCTCGCAAGATGTTGTCCCTTGCAACCTTACTGTGCACATTGGGAAGCATTCTTTTCGCCACAGCAACAGGCATTTCCCAAGCCTCCATCGGTCGTCTTTTTATAGGGGCCGGATCTGCCTTTGGATTTCTTAGTTGCTTAAAAATTGGGACCATTTGGTTTTCTTCTGAAAAATTGCCGTTGGTTGTGGGGCTCTCCCTATGCATCGGGACTGTAGGTGCAGTGGGCGGAAGCGCCCCCTTGTTTCACATGGTTCAAACCCTCGGCTGGCAACAAACCATCTGGATGCTGGCCATCGTAGGTTTTTGTTTATTTGCGCTGGTGCTCTTGGTTGTAAAAGACAAGCCCATGGCAGACTCTAGGGCATCAAAAAAAGTTGAGCAACCTGAACAAAGTTACTCGTTCTTGCAATCCCTTGAAATTATCCTGAAAAAGCCACAAACATGGCTCATTTCTTTTCATGGAATCTTGATGTATGTTCCGCTTTCTGCATTCGCAGATATGTGGGGAACCAAGTTCCTTGCAGAAGTCTACCAAATTGATAGAACTGTTGCCGCGGCAACATCCTCGATCATTTACATTGGTATGGGACTTGGCTCCCCCATCCTGCCTTTGCTTGCCCATTGGCTCAAAGGATACAAGCCTATTTTATTGATAGGGTCAGCAGGTTCAATTTTAACCTTTTTTTCGATTCTCTATCTCACAAGCATGCCCCTTTCGATGCTCTCAACAACGCTCTTTTTCTTTGGGTTCTTTTTGGGAGGTCAGATTTTGTGTTTCTCCATGGTTTGCAATATCAACCCACGGGAAATCAGCGCCACAGCAGGTGGATTTCATAACATGATCTGCATGCTGAGCGGCGTGATCTTCATCCCCCTCGTGGGCTATCTGCTTGACCTATTTGCCGAGACCCCCGGAGTTTACAGTGTTCAAAACTATACATGGGCCTTGGTCACGATCTTAGGGGCTATGGTGGCTGCCTTTATCATAACGTTCTGGATCAAAGAGGTTTACAGCAAACCAGAGGAGCTAGCATCCGGAAAAAAGCTGGCTACTGAAAAAGTCTCGTAGGGTCTGGGCGGGGAGGAGCGGGTTTTTCCTGCTTTTTCTCCCCTTCGTTTTTTGCTTTTTCGGGCTCATTTCCTATCTGGGAGGGTTCTGCTTTTTTTTCTCCTGCTGCTCCAGACGTCTCTTTCTTTTTCTCTCCTCCGGCGCGACGCACCAATACGATGCTAATCCGACGGTTGGCTGGGTCATTGGGATTAGCCGCAACAAAAGGCTCTGTATGCGCCTTTCCAGAAATTTGTGCAATTTTTCCAGGCCCAACAATTGTTTCTAATGTGCGCCTTGCAGAATTCGCACGATCAGCCGAAAGCTCCCAGTTTGAATAACCACTGCTCTTGCTGTAGCGAAACGCGTCAGTATGCCCAGAAATGGTTATTTTATTAGGAACAGAAATAATGCTTTGGCCAACTAAAGATAAAAGCTTGAGCGCGTCTGTATAAAGGAGGCTGCTGGCCGTTGCAAACATAGGTTTCTTATGACGATCCACCAATTGAATCCGCAAGCCTTCCTCTGTGACATCCATCACCAAATTTTCAGCAAGCTCTTTAAGCTCGGGGTTCTGTTCTACCTGCTCTCGAATCTTTTTCTGCACTTCCTCAAATTCTGCCTCTTCTTCTTTTTCAGTTACTTGCTTCCCAGAAGGAGATTGATTTTTCGCATCCGCAACATCCCCTTGCGCCCCAACTGGAGGGCCCGCTTGAGGGGTTGCAGCCACATCTTGCATCACCCCATCAGACATAATCGTCTGTCCTCCCAAAACACCGCCTGCACCACTGGCGGCCTCAGACACACCAATGGGATCAAAATAGTTAGAAATACCCTTTTTCTGTTCATTCGACATGGTATTAATCAACCACATTAACAAAAAGAAAGCCATCATAGCGGTAACAAAGTCTGCATAGGCAATTTTCCAAGCAGAACTATGCTGCGCCTCATGTTTACTAGAGCGCTTCTTTTTCTTAATGATAAGGGGAGCTACTTTATCTCCCGGAGATTTATTAGATGGAGGCATGTTTAGTCCTATCTGATTAGAATCATTCTAAAAATTAGAAGGAAGAGCAGAGACCGTTTCCTCAACTTCGTAAAACGTGGGGCGCGTTTGAGAAAGAATAGCTTTCCTTGCAAATTCAACTGAAACCGAAGGGGCATAGCCATTTAAGTGGGCCAGCAAAGCAACTTTAATGCATTCTAAATATTTTGCGTCTGTCTGGTAAACAGCATGCAAACCGCTGGCAATGGGGCCTACAAACCCATAAGAGAGCAAAACACCCAAAAATGTACCCACCAACGCCGAACCTATCAAACGTCCTAAAACTTCTGGTGGTTCTGTAATCGCGCCCATGGTGTGAATCACGCCTAACACAGCCGCCACAATCCCTAACGCCGGCAAACCCTCGGACATCTGGTGGATGGCTCCTGGAAGCTGCATAATTTCTGTTTCGTGGGTCTCTAATTCTTGATCTAAAAGTGCCTCAATTTCGAAAGGATTATCAGACCCAAGGGTCACTAACCGCATATAATCACACAAAAAGACCACGGCATGATGATTGGAGAGGAAACCAGGAAATTGATTGAAAATGGCGCTTTCGTGGGGTTTTTCAATATGACTTTCTAACGCAAGCATTCCCTTGGTGCGAGCTAACTTGAAGAGAAGGTACAATAAGCTCAACAATTCAAGATAAGATTCTTTCTTATATTTTGTCCCTCTGAGAAGGTCCCCTAGCCCCCCTGGAAAGGCTTTGAGGGTCGCTTTTGTATTCGCAGTAATAAAAGCACCTATGGAAGATCCAGCAATAATCAAAAATTCAAAGGGTTGCCATAAAACATGGAGATGGCCTCCACCACCTAAATAGCCCACAAAAACACATATCAAAACAATGAGGGTGCCAATAATCCATAGCATATCGCTTTGCTTCCTTGTTTATTTCC
>JBOFKI010000100.1:0-5076 GCA_051657245.1 Alphaproteobacteria bacterium
GGGAAGAAAGGAGGCTTAAGGCCATGCGTGTCCCAACCCCTTGCACTGTTCCTAGCAAACGAAACCATTCTTGCTCTTGGGGATCTGCAAACCCGTATAACTGAAGGGATTCAGGTCGCACATGGGTCTCAATCCAAAGAGAGACAGGGCCTTCTTGTTGCTGAAGAAATGCAAGGGTGATGGCCGAGGTAAAAACCTGATAGCCCACGCCTTGAACATCTAAAATAACGCTTGTCTCAAAAAAATAACGAGGAATCCCCGTTAAATGGGCAATCATGCAACACACTCCCCAATAGGCTATGCGATAAGGTTGGGACTATTCTTAACGATCTTCAAGAAAAATACAAGCCATCCAAAGGTCTTTTGACGGAGCCAGCGCAGCGATCCGTCCATTCAAACCCGTTATCTGTCAAAATGTTAACGGCCTTATCGGGGAAAAATTCCAAGAATCTCTTGGCAAAACCTCCCTGTCAATTTTTAGGGGCGAGTTTATTGCGTTTCAAAATAGGATCCAGACGATTTGACCAGCGCACAAGCGCTGAAATCCCAACCTTAAAGCGTTCAGCTGTTCAAAAAAACGTTAACATATTCCCTTTGATGCAAAAATACTTCGACGAAAATCCAACGAATACGCCAGCTAAACCTTTTCAGATAAAAAGTTTCATTCTTTTAAAAATATAACGCATTTATAAGGGGGTGGCTATAGAGTGTGTCTGGTAAAAGATATTTTCATAGGGTTGTCATTCCCGCGGAAGCGGGAATCTAGACAATTATCACAATCTGTTGCTTCTGCTGAAGCGTCATGTTGATAGCTCTCCCCCTGGATTCCCGCTTCCGCGGGAAGGACAAGAGGGGCAAAGGAACGATAAAGGTACCTTTTACAAGACACGTTCTATATGATCTTATCCAAAGCACAGCTGCGAAACATATCACAACATGGGGAGCTTTGAACAGCCTCCGGCAAGGTTCCCCCTTTTAAAAGCCAGTCCATCAGCGTAGGATCTGGCAGATCCAGAAGCGCTTCTAGAAAAAGCTTCTCTTTTTCTGAAAGAGGTGCCTTTAAAAAAGGTTGAATGCCTCGGCCTAACAACACATCCGCCTCCTTAAAGCCCCGGTGGGTGGCCTGGTACAACAGCTTTTTTCGGAGTGGATCCATAGGGCGCGCCTCTTGTTTGTAAGTTAACGCTGAGGGGGTAACGGCTTCGCAGAAAGGTCGGGCACCTGTTCTGAAGCATCATCATCTGCAATTCCCACGCTTTTCTCAAGCAGCTGCATCACCTCAGCAATGCCACGGTCTAGCTGGGTGTCCTTTTGCGCTTGATAATCCTGGGGAGAAATCTCCACCACAATGTCAGGTTCAGCGCCATAATTTTCAATGGACCACCCAGCATCGTGAAACCAAAAAGCATATTCAGGCTGGGTGGTCATGCTGCCATCCAGCAAGGGGTGTCTGGGGAAAATGCCAATCACCCCTCCCCAGGTGCGTTTACCGATGAGGGGGCCGAGCCCCATTTTCTTGAAACTGTGGCTGAACATATCTCCGTCGGAGGCTGTATATTCGTTGCACAGCGCCACCATAGGGCCCGCTGGAGACTCGATGGGATAGAACACCTTCCCCATCCAGCGGGTTTGGTCAAAGCCCAACCGCTTGCGTGCTAATTTCTCCAAAAGCAAGCTGGAGATGACACCCCCTCGGTTAAAGCGCACATCCACAATGAGGCCATCTCGGTGGTGTTCTGCTAAATAACCCCGGTGAAATTCAGCAAATCCTTGGAGCGACATATCGGGGATGTGAAGGTAACCCACCCGTCCGTGGGTCTTTTCGTGGACATAACGCCGATTTGCCTCAACCCAATCTCGATAAGAAAGCGCCTCGATGGAGGGTAGCGGCGCTACATAGACCATACGCTTGTTTTGTCCATCTCCGTCACTTACCCACAGGGGAACCAGCTGATTGGCTTGATACACCAATACCTTTTCAGGAGGATTGTTGGCAGAAAGCCCTTGGCCAGCGATGGCCCAGATCAGATCCCCTTCTTTCAGGTTTATGCCTGGCTTAAGAAGCGGAGATCCATGGGCAGCGCTCCAAAGGTCTCCTCGGATGAAGCTTACAATACGATAAGCTTGAACCGTGGGGTCAAAAGCGAAGGTCGCCCCCAGTTGCCCTAGTGTATAAGATGGACCTATCGCAGGATGGGGTGCCCATACATAGGCATGGGAGCTTCCCAATTCTCCTTGCATGTCGGCGATAAGGTCAATGAGCTCTTCTTGGGTTGCAACGGCTTCCACCAGGGGGCGATAGCGTTGATAAACGGCCTCCCAGTCTACATGGGACATGGTTTGGGTCCAAAAAAGCTCTTTTTGTAGGCGCCAAGCTTCATCAAACATGTGAGACCACTCTTGGGGTGGGGAAATGGATAGGCGTATGCGTGCCCAATCAAACCATCCACCAGCTTTGTAAGAGGCATCAGATTCCTCTGGCTTTTCACCAGCCTTCAACACCCGCAGGCGTTTGTCTGTACAATAGGCGAGGTATTGCTTGTTTTCTGAAAGACTAAAATGCAGAACATCTGCCACAAGGGTTTCGTGTTTGAGGGTATTGAAATCATAGAGGCTCAGCTTACCTGCGCCATGAGATGGCTTTTCGTGCTCTTCATCCTCATCTTCTGTGTCGTGATCAAGGGAGGCTCCAGAAAAATCCAAAAAAAGCACCTTGCCTTTAAGCAAGCCTTCAACCTGGGTATAACGCCCTTCTGAAACAGGAAATTCTAAGATTCGTTGTTGGATCCCTTCCAAGTCAACCATAAGAGGCTTCTGAGCTTTTGTTTCAGCTGTTCCCTCTTCCCGCTCTTCCTGTTTATCTTCCCGCTCTGGGTCTTCCGCCTCAACCAGGGGGGGCACAAAGGGAGAAGCCGTTTCCTTCTGGAGTGTCACCAAGTAGGGCTTGACTGCTTTGGAAAAGCCTAAATCAAAGGTCAGCGTATCCCACGTGGGTGCAAAGGTTCTGCTTGAGAGGAAATAGAGATATTTCCCTTCAGGATCGAAGGAAGGATCTACGTCACAGCCTATGGGGCTTGTGATATCAACGGTCGTTCCTTCTTTGATATGACGCAAGCGGATCACGCTGATCTTATGGGTCACATGCACACCATAGGCAACCCATGCGCCGTCGGGGGACCAAGCGAAACCTTCAATTTCTCCGCAAGGGCTTCTGTCAATCACCTGAAATGTTTGGGTTACCATATCAACATAACACAGCTCATGACGATGATTCGTCAGCAGCACCGCATCTGCTTGGGGAGAGGCTTGCATCTCCAGGATGCGCCCCCAGTCAAATCCTTTTAGGACTTGTAAGGGATTCAGGCCTGTTTCATCATAAACTTCCAGCACCTCTTCTAAGCCGTTATCTCTCACCACCATGATGCGGTTACCTTTGTGAAGCCAACAGGCCAAGCGGTAACGTACGCCGTCTCGCTCCCCATGCTGAAAAACAGGGCCTTTATGGGCGCTGGCCCTAAAAAGCCTGCCTCGGGTTGTGAGGGAGAGGTAGTTGCCCTCTGGGTTTAGAGCAAAGCTGGTTAAATGCTCCTGGGGGCACGCAAATGCTCGCTGGGAGGAAGGTTTTGGGCTGAAGTGCTGCACCTCAATGGGTGTCCCCTTGTGTTTTTGAAGATCATAAGACCACAGCGCCCCTCCTGCACTATAAACCAAATGGCGACCGTCGGTTTGCAGGCTGCGGGCATAGAAATCTTGATGATGGGTATGGCGTACAAGGTCATCCCCTCCTAGGGTGCAACTGTACACGTTGCCGTGGCCTTCATGATCTGAGAGAAAATAGATCCTGTCTTTCAGCCAGAAAGGCCGAAGCGCATTCCCACCCAGGCCTAGAAGCTTTTTGAAAGCGCCTTCTCCTTGGAGATCTATCCAGATCTCGCCCGCTGTTCCCCCACGGTATCGCTTCCATGAAGCATATCCATATCCATGGCGCTGCAAGACCGCCCCTGATGAGCCTTCCTGTGCCGGTTGATAGAAATTTGCAGGGCCCACGGCAAATTGCTGAGGCTGTCCTCCTGAAAGGTGAAGCTTATAGATATGGCGCTGTTGAAAAGGAGATCCAGCGCTTGCTGCAAAAAGCACCTCCTGGGCGCTGCTCCACCCCACCACCTGACAACTGTTTCCTCCCAAAAACGTTAACCGTTTAGGAGCACCCCCTTGGCTGGGAATGACGTAAACCTCTTCACAACCTTCCTCCGTTCCTGTGAAAGCGATCCAATCACCCTTGGGAGAAAGGCAAGGAAAGCGAGAAAGGCCTGCGCCCACCGTTAAGCGTCGGGCGACACCTCCTTCCAGGGGAGCTATCCAAACATCTTGCTCACATACAAAAGCAAGTTGGTCTTCAAAAACGGTTGGGTCACGGTAATAGCCAGGGGCGTTCATCTCTCAAGGGCCTTCCTCTGATATTCAAATGTAGCATCCCAGAAATACCACAGGAAAAGAAATTTAAAAAAGATGAATTTTGATTTTTTAGAGTTAAAAAACACCCTCCTCTTTTTTGCATAAATTTCTTTTAATTTTTTTGTTTCATTTTAGACATAATTTTATGTTTAATGGAGCTTAAAAAATGATAAAAGTCAAAAATGCCTTTTGGATCATGCTGGGAACAGTTTCAATGGCTTTTGCCACTGGAAATAAACTATTAGATAGTGTCGTCAAAAGATTTTTTTTATGTTAGGATGATATGTAAAATCAATCAAAAAAAGGATTTTTTTATGACAGCTTCTCATCGACGTCACGATATTTCTGATCACGTATGGAGCCTTTTAGAGGCGCGACTGCCTGGACGAAAAGGGTCTTGGGGAGCTGTCGCCCATGATAATAGGCTTTTTATCAACGCCGTATTCTGGATATTGCGCACCGGCGCGCCTTGGAGGGATTTACCCCCTGATTATGGCGATTGGAAAAACACCCATCGACGATTTTGCAGATGGCGCGACAAGGGCATTTGGCAAAAATTGCTGGAAGCCCTTGTGACAGAGCCTGATTTTGAGTGGCTCATGATCGATGCGAGTCATGTCA
>JBOFKI010000101.1:0-11978 GCA_051657245.1 Alphaproteobacteria bacterium
CAGCTTGCATATCCTCCAGGGGCCTGCACTGCAGGTGGGTGCCGTATACTCCCGTCCGCAGACAGAAACAGGGACAGCTCCCTAAAGGGACTTATTGGCCTCAGAGATCATAGGAGCCCATCGAACTTCCCAGCCCTAAGGCCTATGAGACCACTTTCTGGGCTTCATTTCAAGGGAATTTTCTAGATTCAAACAGCATTTCCCTAAGGGGCGAATTTTAGGGGGGTAACTTAAGACGCTTTTTTCTCAGGTTCAGATAATAGCTTAAGGTTTAAAAATTTTCTTATTTCGCCCATATTTTTTACTGTCCCATGTTTTCCAGAGCTGTCTGGAAGAGCGTTTATTATATATTCTGGATTAATCTGAGCGTCTGGTACTGTTTCCAAATACCTGAGCAAATTTCCCAGTTTTTTTATTTGAATTTTCTGCAATTGATGCCTACGTGTATGTACGAAAATTTGGAGGCTTCCATCATTCTTGCCTTTTTTCGTTGCTTGAGCCCTAAAAATTGAAGGATCAAGCAACTCAACCAAGGTTCCATCTTGAGCGATGATATAATGGGGGAGGGTCCTTTTCTCAATTTGTTTTTCAAGAACGTCTCCAACAGGGTCCCAGCTCTCATCCCATTTCAAAAGAACAGTGCCATCTAAAGCGTTTTTTTGGGCTGCTTGAG
The DNA here is from genome assembly GCA_051657245.1 of Alphaproteobacteria bacterium. Taxonomy (GTDB): domain Bacteria; phylum Pseudomonadota; class Alphaproteobacteria; order Holosporales; family JBOFFI01; genus JBOFFI01. Next base: position 674 of record JBOFKI010000101.1, read on the forward strand.
ACAAAAGAAGAAGCAGAAGGCGCCAGAGAACGTCTGCCGTTTGGGAGCATTTTTGAAAGGGTCTGCCAAAACATATACGCTTCCTAAAGCAGGAATTTGTTGTAATTTCAGCTTCCGTTCTTTAGAAAAACCTTCTGTAGGAAAAAGGTCATCCAGTCGGATATATTCCATTGCATAAGCAGCTCCTAAGCAAGTTAGAAAAAATCCGAAAACCAAGCACAGGAAACCACTCCTCTTATATGACATAAACATCATTCCTCAATTTTTTAAGAAAATTAACATTAAGAGATAATGAACACAGTCAATACGAGTATTTATTTCATTTTATTTTAAAAAAATTTTCTAGATTCAAACAGAACTTACGAAAAGGCCTTGGGGAAACGCGGCCTACAACCGCATTTCCCCAAAGGCTGAGTTTTAGAGGTGTAACTAAGATGCGTTTTTTTCAGACAACGGCTTGAGGCCTAGAAATTCTCTCATAGCATCTACGTTTTTGATTACACCATGCTCTCCAGAACCCCTTGCCTCTGAATGGGACCCTAGGTACTTCACATCAGTTTGAGCATCTGTTTCTCTCAAATAGTTGAACAAATCCTTCATCTTCCCGTTTTGGACGTCACTTGATTGATCTCCATGGGTCAGCAAGAGAATTTCGACACTTTTATTATTCCATAATCCTGCTGCTTGAGCTTTAGAAACTGAAGGATTGACCCACTCAACCAGGGTTCCATCTTGCCCCATGATATAATGAGCAGAGATCCCCCCCTTAATCCAATTATTAAGAATATCTCCAAGAAACTCCGTTTGGTTCTCATCCAATTTCAACGCAATGGCGCAATCAAAAAGCGCTCCTTCTTGCCGTTTGGGAGCATAATTGGCCTCCGTTTTTCCCTCAGCCTTGGGATAATCCTCAACAACGTACATCTTCTCCAAAGCACCTTTTGAAACCGCTTTCACCTTCCATGCTTCAGAGATATTTTGTTCAGGAAAAACGTCATTGAGTTGGGTGAAGCCTGCATAAGCAGCCCCTAACCAAGCCAAAGAAGCTCCGAAAACAAAATATGAAACGCTATTCTTTCTGTGCAACATAAACACCATTCCTCTATTTTATTAAGACAATAAATACAAGAATTATCGAACAATTATAATTCTAAAGTTCTCGCATTAATGAGAACATTTATTTAATTTTATTTCAAGAAAAACTTTAAATTTATTTAAATTCTTTTAATAAGAATTGCTTCTAAAAAACCATCCAAATCCCCATCCAAAATGGCTTGGGTATTGCTAGTTTCAAATTGGGTCCGCAAATCTTTGATCATCTGATAGGGTTGAAGCACGTAGGAACGAATCTGATGGCCCCATCCAATTTCGGTTTTGCTTTCGTTTAAAGCTTGCGCAACCTCCGCCCGTTTGCGAAGCTCCAACTCATACAAACGAGATTTCAGCATATCCATCGCCTGGGCTTTGTTACGATGTTGAGATCTGTCATTTTGGCATTGCACCACAATGTTTGTGGGAAGGTGGGTGATGCGGATAGCGCTTTCGGTTTTGTTGACATGCTGCCCTCCGGCGCCTGAGGCTCGGTAGGTGTCAATCCGCAAATCTTTTTCTTGAATATCAAGGTTGATGCGGTCATCCACCTCAGGATAAACCCAAACGGAGGCAAAGCTTGTGTGCCGCCTGCCAGACCCGTCAAAAGGAGAAATTCGCACCAAACGGTGGATCCCGCTTTCGCCTTTCAACCAGCCATAGGGGTGAGAGGCTTTTTTCGCATCAATCTTCAAGGTGACAGACTTCAGTCCAGCTTCTTCTCCAGGGCTTTCATCCAAAATTTTCACCTGGTAGCCAGTTTTTTCTGCCCAGCGGCTGTACATGCGACAAAGCATCAAGGCCCAATCTTGGGCTTCGGTGCCGCCTGCACCGGCGTGAACCTCCACAAAGCAATTATTGGCGTCCGCTTCCCCAGAGAGCATGCTTTCCAGGCGCGCCCTCGAAGACATTTTTCGCAATGTTTCAATTTGTTGGACGGCTTCTTCCATCAAGCCAGGCTCATGCTCCTGGGCTGCGAGCTCCCAAAGGGCGAGATGCTCTTCCAGATTTTGTTCCAACATTCGGCATTTTTGGATCTGATTCGCCAAAACATCTTTTTCCCGCATCACCTGTTGGGCCTGGGCAGGGTTGTCCCAAAATCCATCCAAAGAAGCTTGGGTCTCTAGAGCGTCTAGACGAACAAGGGCTTGATCCCAGTCAAAGATACCTCCGAAGAACGTCTATCGCTTCACGGATGGTATCAACACTCTCTTTTAAATCAGCGGGAACTAGCATTGGGTCTCTTTTTTCTTAAATTCGATAAAATCTGCATCAGAATAAAAAAAAACGGCAAAAGCCGCAATTAATTTTTTAGGTCGCCCTGGGAGGAAATGCAGCTCATTGCATTTCCTCGGATGGAATTTTATACTTTATGATTAAAATGCGGATTATTCCAAAGTTAATGATTTAATTTCAAGCTTTTTCATGAGCTCATCCAAGCCTTCAATTGTTTCTTCTGTCTCTTCATTGTTTATGACTTGATGATATCCCCACTGTTTGATGTCGATTTTATGATCTGAAGAAGTGTCTTCTTTCAAATGCTTGAAAAGAGACTCGAGTTTCATCGTTTGAATCTCACTCATGTTTTTGTCATCATCTGTGAGCACAAGGATTTGGACAGCTTTATGGTTCCATGTTTCACCTGCCATTTGAGCTTTATAAACAAAAGGGTTAAACCACTCAACAAGGGTTCCTTCTGTATCGATTAAATAGTGGGCAGAAAGTCCATTTTCGGTCCATTTTTCAAGGGTTTCTTTCAAAGCGTTATCTTTTGTGGACACCCGAGTAAAAACGGCTCGATCAAAAATTTCATCCCCCTGCCGCGTGGGAGCATAATTAGTAATTTTTTTTCCTTCAGCTTTGGGATAGGATTCAATGAGGTAGACATCTCCTAAGCTTCCCCTTGGGACTGAACTCACCGCCCATGTTTCAGGAATATCCTGATCAGGGAATACTTCACTGAGTTTTTTGAATGTATAACCAGCTTCTAGCCAGCTTAAGCAAAGTCCAACTGCAACAATAGAAAAAAAAATTTTTTGAGATAACATAAACGTTCCCCTTCTGTTTTTATTTATATCTGCTCGAGGGTGGAGTGTAGGACAATGAAATAATTTTTTCAATATTTTTAATAAAATCAGTTAGATGGTCTTTTTTTAAAAAAAAAGATATTTGAAAAAAGGATGAAATCAGGCATCATCAAACCCTCAAAGATTTCCGAAAATAAGGTAGATGGGATTGTGACGATATTAAAGACGAGTGCTGCGATGCGGCGCCTCAAGCTCTCTCCAACCCTTGCGGTAGCTGCTAAAGCCGCGCAGCTGAAAGCGCAAGGGGTGGATGTCATCGATTTAAGCGTAGGGGAGCCTGATCTCCCGACTCCTGGGTTTATCCAAGAAGGTGCCATTGAGGCCATGCGTCGCGGTCAGACGAAATATACCCCCGTGGATGGAACCCCAGCTCTCAAAGCCGCTATCCAAAAAAAATTTCAAGAAGAAAATGGTTTAGCATTTTCACCGCAAGAAATTACGGTTGGAAGCGGGGCTAAACAAGTTATCTTCAACGCATTGCTTGCGACCCTTGACCCGGGGGATGAAGTCCTCATCCCTGCTCCCTATTGGGTTTCTTACCCGGATATGGTTCTGTTTACGGGCGCGACACCTGTTATCTTGCCTTGTCCTGCTTCCCAGGGGTTTAAATTGCTGCCTGGCCAATTGGAGCGCATGATCACACCCCAAACGAAGTGGTTGATCCTCAATTCTCCCAGCAACCCAACAGGTGCAGTTTATACGCGCCAAGAGCTTCAAGCCCTTGCAGAAGTTTTAGAAAAGTATCCCCATGTTTGGGTATTATCAGATGACATTTATGAGCATTTGATTTATGGGGGTTTGCCGTTTGAAACCCTTGTTTCAGTGGCTCCTTTCTTAAAAAACAGAACTTTGACTGTTAATGGGCTCTCGAAGGCCTATGCTATGACGGGATGGCGGGTTGGCTATGGGGCAGGGCCAGAGCCTCTGATTAAAGCGATGGGAACCCTCCAATCCCAGAGCACCTCAAACCCCTGTTCAATTTCTCAAGCGGCAGCATGCGTTGCCCTTGAACATCCTGATCGGGTTGAATTTTTAGCTTCTTTAAAAACCTGCTTTCAAGAACGGCGGGATTTGCTTGTGGAAGCTCTTGGAGAAATCCCCCAACTGTCGGTTCAAGTGCCTGCAGGGGCTTTTTATCTTTACGTGGGCTGCGAAGCGTTATTGACATTTTTTGCTTCAGATCAAGAACTTGCAACTTATTTACTTGAAACAGCTCGGGTTGCGACGGTTCCAGGAGAGGCTTTTGGTTTATCCCCTTATTTGAGGTTGTCTTACGCAACGTCTGTGGAAAACATCAAAAAAGCTGTTGAGCGTATTCGTACGGCGTTTTCAGCTCTGTAAGTGCAAGCCTCAGGCTGCTTTTCCGAAACGGCGTTCGCGTTTCATATACATTTGAAGCGCTATTTCTAAATCTTCAGGCTTAAAATCTGGCCAATATTTTTCGACGAACATCAATTCAGTATAGGCAATCTGCCATAAAAGATAGTTGCTGATGCGGGTCTCCCCGCTGGTGCGGATCAGCAAATCTGGATCTGGAATTCCTTTTGTATCTAGATAAGAAGCGAAAAAAGATTCTGTGATGCTATCGGTGGGAAGCCCTTGAGACAAGGCATCTTTGACTAAAGATTGTATCGCGCGCACAATTTCTGATCGGCCGCCATAGCTGATGGCTACCTGTAGGCCAAGGGTTGTATTTTTGCTTGTTTGGGTCTCTGCTTCTTGGATAAGGCTTTGCAAACGGTGAGGAAGGTTGGAGTGTTCCCCAAGAACCCGTAAGCAAACGCCATGGCGATCCAATTCATCAATTTCGCGTTTCAGGTAATCTTGCATCAAGGTCATTAACCCCAATACTTCTTGTTTAGGGCGGTCCCAATTTTCAGAAGAAAACGCATAAACTGTGAGGTAGCGAATACCAAGCTTAGGGCATGCTTTCACAATTTTTTTTAGGGCGCTAGCCCCCCGACGGTGGCCCTCAAGGGCAGATAAACCTTGATTTTTTGCCCATCTCCGATTTCCATCCATGATGATCGCTACATGTTGGGGGAAGGGTGAAACAGAGGTGACAGACAATTCCATTTTTTAAAACAATTTTTCTAACGTGATGGGTTAATCTAGGGGGTCTTTGAAACGGTCTCGCATCAAATAAAGCCCTACAAGAGATAAAGCTGCCGCTCCCATTAAATAAAAAGCAGGCGACGCAGGGTTACCTGTGTGCTTGATCAGCCAAAACGCAATCATAATGGCGTTGCCGCCAAAGATGCTCATGCTGAGGTTATGGGCAAGGGATAGGCCAGAAGATCTGACGGAGGTGGGAAACATTTCAGCAATCACTGCAGCCAAGGGCGCAAAATAAAAGCCCATGATAATGCCAAGGGCCACGTGAGAAAACCAAGGCATCCAAAAGCCTCCAGCCCCAAGGCCTTGGAATAAGGGATAGCTTAAGAACAAAAATGCGAAGGCTGCCGTTCCCATCACCGGCTTTCGACCCATGCGATCTGTTAACCAACCTGAAAAAGGAATCACACAAGCAAAGGCAAGCATGCTGCAGGTGCTGATCAACAGTGAATCAGATTTTTCCATATGATGGGTTACTTCCAAGGAAGAGACGACAAACGTTACAATCAGATAAAAGCCAACCGCTGCCGCAAGCTCAATCAGCACAACAATGGCAAGGGGCTTGCGGTGGTGACGAAAAAGGTCCTTGAAGGGGGTTGCTTTTCCAAAGCGTTCTTTTTTGATTTTTTCAAAACGTTCTGGGTCTGCTAAGGTGCGTCGCATATAGGTCCCCACAGCGCCTCCCAGCAAACTGAACAAGAAAGGAACCCGCCATCCCCATTCCAGCAAAGCTTCCTGGTTTAAAAGCGTAGTCATCAGGGCTGCTACAGCGCATCCAATCAGCGTTCCCACCACCAAGCTGAAAGGTGCCCAGCTTCCAGCAAAGCCTCGCTTTCCGTCTTCGGCGTGTTCGACAATAAAAACGATAGAGCTGGTAAATTCTCCCCCAATGGAGATGCCCTGGAGCAAACGAACCAAGGTCAAAAGGACTGGCGCTAACCACCCTATTTGGGCATGGGTCGGCAAAAGCCCGATTAAAGCTGTTGGGATAGACATGAGGTAAATAGACCAAAGGAGCGCTTCTTTTCTGCCTTTTTTATCCCCGATATGCCCAAATACAATGGCTCCCAAGGGGCGCATGATAAAGCCAACGGCATAGACCGCATAAGTCGCCATGAGGGAAGCAAAGGGGTCTGTCAGGGGGAAAAATTGCTGTGCAATAATGGTGGCAAAGTAACCATAGAGGGCGAAATCATACCATTCTAACGCATTGCCAATCATGCAAGAGACGATAACCCTGCGCAACAATTGCTTTTTCTCAAGAGGGCTTTCTTGCCTAACGCCTTCGTGCATCTCTTCTGGAACAAGCTGAGTGGCTACAAGTGTCATACAATTCTCCTTAATCGTTCAAAAACCGCTATTGATACAAAGCTCCCGGCTCGTGACAAAAATTCCTTAACCCCAACCATGACACTCCATGTGTAAAAGAAGAATTGAATTCACGCAAGTCACAAAATCTGAAAGATATCTCAAAGCCTCAGATTTCCTTGATTGTATAGTCTTCAATAAGCAAGGTTTGTTGGGAAACAGCTTCGAGCTCCTCCGGGGAATGTGTGACCATGAGGATACTTTGTTGTTTAATTTTTGCGTGAGTTGCCAAAATATGAATGAGCTCTTTTCGCAATTCAAAATCGAGGGAAGAGAACGGTTCGTCCAAAAGCAGGTAAGCTTTTTCCTGCACAAAGCACCGAGCAATAGCCACCCGTTGTTGTTGGCCTCCGGATAAATCTTGTGCTTTTCGGTGGGCAAGCTCTGAAATTTGCATACTTTCCAAAATTTCATAAACTTTTTGTTGATCTTGCTCTGACAGTTTTAAGCCTGGAGAAAGCCCTAAAGCAACATTTTGAAAAACCGTTAGATGATAAAACAAATTGTTTGATTGAAATAAAAAACCCATCTTTCGGCGGTGGGGGGGAAATTGGGTGATATCGATTTTTCCCATCCGCACATTCCCCGATTGGGGAGTTAAAAAACCTCCCAACAATCCCAAAAGGGTGCTTTTTCCTGCGCCACTTTTTCCTAAAATTCTGATGAACTGGGGGGAGGGAACCTGAAAATTAAAAGAAAAAGCATGTTCAGCAGAGGTATAGCGATAGCGGACATCCTCGCAGATGAGGGCAGGAAAAGGGCTAGACATAAATTTTTTTCCCTAACAATTTTTCAAAGGCATGGGATATGAAAAAAGAAAGCATCAGCAAGACACACCCCAAACAGGCGGCCTCTTGGAACTGGTAACCTTTCATTTTTTCATAAAGCAAGCTGGTGAGGGTGTGAAATTGCGTGGGGCTGAAAAAAAGTATGATCTTTGAGTCTCCTAAAGAAAACATGAAACAAAGGGAAAGGGTGTAACTAAGGGTTCCTTTAAGGGCAGGAAAATCAACATAACTGAAGCGTGAGGCGCCTTTTATGCCAAGGGAGGTGCACAACGTATCATAGGTTTTTCGGTGCGCTTGATAGCGAACGTAAAAAACGTTGTACAGGTAAGGCAGAAAGCAAAAGGCGTTTAAAAAAGAAAGGAGTAAAATGATTGAAAAATCATGGTTTAAGGAATGGGCAAAAAACATGAAAAACAAAGCACTTACCAAAATTGGAGAAAAAAATAAAGATAAATTTCCGCCAATATCTCCTACGCAAAAAGCAAAGAAAGGCTTTTTTCGTTTTTCTAAATGATAGGCAAGGTGAACCAACGGGATGACGGTTAAGAAGGCGAAACTTGCGCTGCTTACCCCTAGCATCAAACTTACCCCAACACTTTTCCACATTTCAACGCTTGTGATCATAGAAGGCATGCTTGTCATTCCCTGAAATAGGGTTCCTGCCAGGGGAAGAGAAAAGAAAAGGGCGGCGATTAAGCTCAACCCCCAATCCATGAAATTAAGTTTTTCTGGGATGGGTTGATACGCGGAAGCGGAAGGCTGAAGTGTTGTTTTTTGAGATTCCGGAACCGTCATAGATCCAAAAACCCCAAAGAGAGTTCCGCTTATTAAAACTTGGAGGAGAGCCAGCTGGGATGCTGCGGCCCAATCCATTTCAAAATGTAGGGCCTGGTACATCGCAACCTCCAGGGTTGTGTTTCCTGGAAGCCCGCCAAACACGAGAACGATTGTAAAGCTTTTTAGGCATTGCATAAAAACCAAAAAAAAGCTTCTGGAAATTTCTTTTCGGATAACAGGGTAGTAAACCCATCGTAGGCGATCCCTATAACGCATCCCACACGCCAATGCAAGGGTTTCATAGCTTCTGGGGAGGGCATCAAGGGCTTCAAACAATAAACGTAGTACATAAGGGACATAATAAAAAATATAACACAGGATGATGCCCTGCAAACCGTACAAAAACGTTGTGTAGGTTGCGCCTGTGATCTTAAAAAGCCACGCGATCATCCCATTTTGTCCAAACACGATCACAAGGGAAAGGCAGCCCACAATGCTGGGCAGAAAAAACGGCAATTCAAGGATCTTTCGTAAAAATTTCCCCCCCAGCGTATGTCGGATCTTATAAAGAGTCCCGAGCAAGCTTAAGGCGATGCATACACTGAAAAAAGCGCCTAAACCTGCTTGGTAGAGAGAGAAGAAAGCCACCCGTAGGTGATAGATATTCTGGAATGTTCCCTTGCCCAAGAAAGGCCAGGAGGTCTGCAATATTCCCCAGCAAAAGCCACCCCCCAACATCAGGATGATCCCCAGGGGAAACGCCAAAATTCTTTTTTTAATGATGTTTAACATATTACGTCAGGCGGTTTTCTATGATCTCATATTTAAGATAAAGCCTCCAGCCATTCTTGAATCCACTCTTTTTTATGTTTCTGAATTTCTTCAGAAGGAAGGGAGGGTAAAGCGTTCACGGTTTTTTCAAATGGTCTGGGAAGCGGCTCTTGAAGCTCCACAACAGGATAAGCCCAATTATGGTAGGCCATTTCCTTTTGCATGACCTGAGATGTTAGAAATTCTAGAAATTTTTTCGCAAAAAACGGTTGTTGGGTTGTCTTTAAAATGACCGCCGTGTAGATGTCTAGGTAATGACCTTCTTGAAAAGGTGCGGCATGGATATCGTGCCTTTTTTCTTCCAGGTGGTGATAGGCTGGGGAAGTGGTATAGCTCAATACAATAGGTGCTTCGCCTTTGAGAAACAGCGCATAGGCTTCAGACCAACCTTTTGTGACGGTTAAAATTCTAGGCTTTAAGCGTTTCCAATAATCCTTTGCCTTATCCCCATAAATCTGCTTAATCCATAGGAGCAAACCCAATCCTGGGCTGCTTGTTCGAGGATCTATCATCAATATCTTGCCCGGAATCTTCAAAAGATCTTCAAAATTTTGGGGAATTTTTCCTTGGGTGAAAGCATGTTCGTGGTAAACAAAGCTTAGAAGCGTATAGCTAATAGGTACAACGTGAGGGTCTTTCCAAGACGTCTCAAGTTTAAAGTAAGAAAGGGGGATTCCCGGCTCAAGCAAAAGCGCTTTTTTCTTTTCCTCTGGTAGAGATTGAAAAAAATCATAGGTTATTTCTACCAACACATCAGGCTTTTCGCGTAGCTTGTCTAATGTTGCAATGGCATTCATGGGGTTTATTCCCGTGTAATACGCAATTTTACAAGGATAGGCTGCTTCAAAATGTTCTTTGATTAATTTCCCAGGACCTTTTAAAAAATTTTTCGTGGTGTAAATGTTTAATACGGGGAAGTTTTGGAGGGGCTCAGCGCAGATGGCTTTCGTGTAAAAGCTGCTCAAAAAACACAAGGTCAAAAAACACAAGCGAAACACCATTTTCAACAAACTTTCTATGCTTTAAGGATACCAATAAGCTTCAATCCAGGGGGCTGGACGGGTATATTTGCGGATGCTTCCAAAAAAACCGCCTTGGGCTGCCTCAGGTGGATTAGGTAGGCCATGAAACACCACAATCTTACAGTTTTTGGGAAGGATGGGTTGTTTCATATAACGCATCAGGCCCCGCGGCGTGCAATGCCGCTTAAAGCTTTGGCACCACTGCGTGGGCCAAAAATCAATGTCACCTATTTTTTTGGACAAAAAAATTTGTTCATTTTCGTAAGAGGTTAAAACCTCTTGTGAGTGTTGTGTATAGGTTTCCAAAACGTCCGCATGCTCCCCCACGGTGAAGCAATAGACCGAAGAATTCCCGATGCCGCGTCCCATCTGGGTCCAATTTTCGATGATGGAAAATTTGGGAGAGTGGGTAAAAAAGGCGTCGATAGAATCAACAATCACAACATCCAGATCTAAAAAAAGGGTTTTTCCTTCAAGGTCAGCCAATTTTTTAGAAAACATCCCCAGTTTTCGCCAAGGAGAGATGTCATAGGGAGAGGGAACCGTTATGTCTGGAAGGGGAAAGGTTTCGACATCGCCACGGATGCCCGTTAGATCATCCGTAAAGCACACAAAACGGTGGGGTAGGGAGAGATGTCGCCCGACCATGCCTTTTAATACATTGACATAGTGAGACGTGTACCTTTCTCCCCATTTCATGCACACAACGTTAACAAGTTCTTGCATCAATCAGCTCTTTTAATAATTTGATTCAACCCTATAGGAGGAACCATACTGGGAAATCAAAAAAAGTAAAATGCTTTGTGAAAAAAGAATGCCAATCCCGTCCCGTCCTCTCCGACTTTTTTGTCATTCCCGCAAAAGCGGGAATCTAGACGAGAGCACTTAGAGAATCCTACCACCTGGAACCTCTACTGAAGCGTCATGTTTGTGGGATTTTTCCTGGATCCCCGCCTGCGCGGGGATGACAAAGAGGGACGCGAATGATAAATAGGCACGTGGATGACAAGAAAAAAAAGGCGCAGGAAAGACACAAATTCGAAATAAAATTGATTGATCTTAAAGACAAACTTTGCTAGGTTGGGGGTCAAGTTTGGTTGGTAAGTGCTTGAAAAGCTTGGAGGCACCTGCTTTTCTTGCATAAAACCCGCTGAACTTATTTCGCGTCTCTGGAACAAATGTTTCAGGGGCAAATACGCGACACCAGGGATCTAAGAACTCCCCGATG
>JBOFKI010000102.1:0-1380 GCA_051657245.1 Alphaproteobacteria bacterium
TGTGCGATGACACGGTTATTATTTTTGGATGGGTAAACAAAAAAATATGAATTTAAGGAATCACTGATTTAATCACTACATGTAGACAGATTAGATAAAATAAGCACATAAGAAATTTTTTCCCCTTAGCCAAGAGCATTGCTATGAATCAACTCAGCTTTAGCGACATCGAATACCAAAATCGTAAACGCATCACCAAGCGAGAAGAGTTTTTATCGATCATGGAAGAGATCATTCCTTGGCAGGAGTGGTTGGACTACATCAACCCCTACTATCCAGATGGTAAGAGAGGACGCCCGCCTCGTGGGTTAGAAACCCTTCTTCGGATGTATTTGTTGCAATGCTGGTTTAACCTCTCAGATGAAGGCATCGAAGATGCCCTCTATGACAGCTACGCTTTGCGTAGCTTCATGAAGATCAACTTCAATGATGAGCAAGTGCCCGATGCCACCACGCTGCTCAAATTCAGACATCGCCTAGAAGAGCACGGACTAACCAAAGTCTTGTTTGACGCCATCAAGAATGGCCTAGAGCAAGCAGGCTGTTTAATGAGAGGAGGCACGATTGTAGATGCCACCATTATTCAAGCTCCAAGCTCTACTAAAAATGCCAACAAGCAACGTGACCCTGAGATGAAATCCACCAAGAAAGGCAAACAATACCACTTTGGCCTGAAATGTCATGTCGGTGTAGATGTGGCTACAGGCTATGTGCACACCCTTGAAACTACTCCTGCGAATGTACATGATGTAGAGGTAGGCGCAAAGCTCCTACGACAAGACGATGAAGTTGTTTATGGTGATTCAGGCTATTTGGGTTTAGACAAAAGACAAGAAATGCAAAACCATCCCAAAGCCAATTCCATTGACTACCGCATTAACCAACGCCCAAGTAAGCTAAAAGAGCTGCCAGCTTATACAGCACAAAAACACATAGAGAAACGTAAAAGCCAAATACGCAATAAAGTGGAACACCTCTTTCGGTGGATCAAATGCCAGTTTGGCTATACCAAGACCAGATACAAAGGTTTATATAAAAACACCCAGCGTTTGTATATGCTCTTAGCAAGCACCAACCTCATCATGTGTGCAAAAGCCAACAGGACGCTTGGAGGCACAGGTGCGTCCAGCTGAGGGAGAGTTCCCCAAAAAAACGGGGTGAATTCCTCAAAACAAGTCATAAAAGGCTCTTTTTTGAGCTAATTTTGAAGTCAATTTGAACAAGTGTTGTTTCAAAAATAAAGGTACACACGTTATTTCGAAAAATTATCATTAAATCAGTGCTTCCTTAAACTAAAATATATATACTGTTTTATTTTACTGTCTATAAAAATATTATGCCCTTCTCCCTAACTCGTGAACAGATTCAGAGCATAGATCG
>JBOFKI010000103.1:0-1146 GCA_051657245.1 Alphaproteobacteria bacterium
GCAACCCCGTCATACGCCGCGTTTCTCTTAGGTTTTTTAGCTTTCCACCCATGGTAAATAGCGGCCCCAATCCCAGCAGCAGCGACGCCTACCGCCAGAGCGCCTGCTCCAATGTAATAGCCAAGGTTGCCATTTGAGGTCACATAGGGAGCCTGGGTTGTCGTCAAAGCATTGCTGCTGCTATCATTTAAGAACCCATAACCGTAGCTTCGGGTAGAAAAATCTTCAGGAACACGCCCCCAAGGCGCGGTGCTAGAGATTTGGGTTGGAGCTGAAGTCATGAAAGGCTTTTGGGTCGAAGAATTTTCAGTCATATTCCCCAAAAACGCAGTGCTAGAGATTTGGGTTGGAGCTGAAGTCATGAAAGGCTTTTGGGTCGAAGAATTTTCAGCAGCATGAGGAATATTTTCCAAATAGTCATTTCTCACAAAAGGAGGAGGTTGAAAAAGAGCGCGTTCTTGAAAAAATCCACTCTTTACACTTCCTAAAAGGCGCCCCCTTTTAAATCTCTTTTGCTCTTTAGGAGTTCCGTAGGCAGCAACCCCCTTGGACAGATTTTTAAAAGTTTCTTCCATCGGATCTGGAAGCGGAGCCGCAAAAATAGGTAGGCTGTTGAAGCAATAGACAGTGATCAGCAAAGAAGATGTCATTTTTTTTTGCATTTATTTTTCTTTCATTATGAAATTGACAAAAAATATCCAAGAAGAGCGTAAAAAAATATAAAATATATGTAAAATAAATGCTCTATTTATTTGATAACTTTTATTTTTATAATTGAAGAAAAGAAACGCTTTGGTTTCAATTAAGCAACAAAGAGAGTACAAAGATCATTATCTTCTTTTGCTTCCCAAAAATGTTCTATCTGTTGTTGGAAGTTCACTACTTTCTCCATGCTTAGGTTGCCCCTTGATCATGCATCAACCTGCAAGCCATGATCAAGGGGTTCCTTTGGAGTTATGGTTGGACAGCAGGAGTGGTTACTCGAGAACCACTCCAGAGGTTTTTTTATACGCAACCCCGTCATACGCCGCGTTTCTCTTAGGTTTTTTAGCTTTCCACCCATGGTAAATAGCGGCCCCAATCCCAGCAGCAGCGACGCCTACCGCCAGAGCGCCTGCTCCAATGTAATAGCCAAGGTTGCCATTT
>JBOFKI010000104.1:0-33107 GCA_051657245.1 Alphaproteobacteria bacterium
CGAAAATGCCTTCTTGCATCTTAAACGATGGAGAGGAATAGCCACGCGGATACGCTAAAAATACTTCCTCCTTCCTTGCGGCAACCCACATTCGTTGCCTGGCACTTTGGCTTAATATCTCTTGACGACACTATCTAAGGCTTTTTATCATCTTAGATATCAGCGCCTAACGTGTCCCTAAAGAAAAGAAGCATTTTTCGCCCCCTCCAAAAAAACAAGCCACAAAGAGCCCCCACAAAAAACCAATATTTAAACGTTAAAAAATTTTCCCATAAAATTATAAAAAATGGGCAGACAACTCCTTTAAGAAAAAACATTTCAGAAAATTTCCCCCCCGCCGTATCCAATCCTGCCCGAACATGTACAAGAAAAATGTCTATTTTTGAAAGAGCTGTTTTTTCCTCTTTTGGCGTTTCAAAAGATTTAGAAACCGGATTGTTTGAAGCTCCATCTCTTAAAGAAGACATGCTATCCAAGCTGGTTAGCTTATCTTCAAAACCAGAAGATTTCCCTCTTTTTTCAGATCCGCCAGGCAATTCTGGAAATGATGGCGTTCGTGCTGTCGCTGAAGAAACCTTATGTTGAACGCTCTTTATGGGCCCCCGAAATACATTAAAATGGTGGCTTGTTTTAGCGAGAGAACGTCCTGCCTCGCGAGAAGAAGGTTGCGCCTCAAAGGTACAAGACATAGGGTGTCTTGGGAAACGAAAAGGTCCCTTTTCACCCGCAAGCTCTTCTCCCGCAGCTTGAGGAAATCCTTGAAAAAATTCAGAAGTCTCAAGCAAGTCCAAAATTTCTGCAAAATCAAAATCATTTAAAACTGAAGAAAATGAAGAAGTCCTAGACCTCCCGGAATCACTGTCGCTTTCAAAACCAGAATCGTTTCGTTTTCTTTTTTCAATTGGATTATTGTCTACTTCGTCGACCTTTATTGCAATATTCATAATATTTTTATCCGCGTAATAGATTGTTCCTCTATCATAAAGCTCTGCTCCCTCAATATGGAGCATCCCTTTTTCGCTCGTTTTGATAATGCCTTTGTTTGTTAAGGTTGAAACGCCAAAAACAAATAACTCAGATTTGCTATGGATATTTCCACCCTCCCTGTTGAGCAAAACATTATCATTCATAAGGATACTCAAATTTCCTTTTAAGCTTTTGATGCTGCCATAATTCTCTAAATCTCCTCCTTTAATGTGCAATTCTTGGGTTTTTAAAAAAGCCCTATTTTTAATTTCTTGTGCTCTTATCATAAGAGAATGTGCTTGTAAATTTGCCCCGTCTGCCAAAACAAACTGGGACAACGGGGCTATAATTTTCAAGTCACCCTGGGGAATTTCAAGTTTTGTTAATTCCAATTCTTGATTTGGTTTCAACAGAAAGCTAAGTTCCTCGCCATACTTGATGGAAATAGCTTCTTCTAAACCGGGTTCGCGTGAGACTGAAGAAAATACGCAAACATCATTTTTTTCTGTTTTTAAATTCGAGAAATGTCCTCCTTTCAGCTCAGCAGAAGCGCGCCCAAGTATCTTCTTTCTTTTAGAGGCTGAGCGGTTTTCTAGAGTTATGGAGATTTCTGCTTCTTTAGATTCAACAACGCAGGCAATACGACTGGAAGATGTAGGGCCAGCATACCCAAGCCCCTCCATCAACAAAAGCTGGCTAAAAATGAATAATGACCTAAATAATTTTCTTAAAGCAAGCATACGCGCTCCCTCGCTTCACATGCTGCTCGTGCCTTCTCAGCAATAAAAAATAACCCGCCCTGTTGTTATTTTTAAAGCCATATTTTCATCAATTTTCAATGTGTTATTATTTTTATAAAAAGGCAATAATTTTTTGATTTTTATTTTATATTCCAAATTCAAAACGCGGCATACGAAACTATTTCTGAGGCCTGCTGGTTAAGGTGAAATAAACGACGCAACTTGCTAGGGCAAGAGAAAGCACACATAAAGAAGGCGGGAAAATGGTGTCGACGTAGACCTCTCCTGCAACATACACGGCAAGCGCTGCAAAAAACATCTCCAAAGCCCCCAAGAAAGCAGCCGAAGCCCCCCCTATTTCTGGAAAAACTTCCATCGCTTGGGTTGAGGTATTCGGATAAACAATGCCCATTCCTGCAGAGTAGAAAGACACCATGCAGGTTAAAATCAAGGGAGAAACCGGAAAAACGAGAGCCGCTACACATAAAAATGAAGCCCCTCCTAAAGAAAGAAAAAGCCCAATCCCAATACGCTGGTTGATATTAAAAAATTTCACTAAGTGTTTGTTGAGGAAAATGCCCAACATATAAGAAATCAGCAAAAGCATTTGATAATAACCGTATACATCCATAGACATACCCAACACTTTCATAAAAAAGAAAGGTGTCGTTGAGATATAGGCCCAAATGCCTCCAAACGTCAGAGCTGAAATCAGAGAATACCCCAGGAACGGAAAACTTCTTCCAAGAATGACATAATTCTGTCTTGCTGTTCTTAAATTAAAGCGTTGGCGCTTAAAAATCGGCAGTGTCTCTGGCAGATAAAAAAATAAAAACCCAAAAACGCTTAAAGCACAAGCCCCAAGAAGGTAAAAATTTGCTTGCCATCCCAGATAATGTCCAACATAGCCTCCCAAAATAGGGGCAGCACCTGGAGCCAATGAAATCACCATCCCAATAGTCGCCATGATCTTGACGCTCTCTTCTTTTTTGTAGATGTCTTTAATGATGGCAAGACCTAAAACCCAGGCAACACCTCCCCCTAATCCCTGAAAAAAGCGAAATGCAATCAACCATTGTATAGATTGCGCGACGGCGCATAAAAAAGAAAACAGCGCAAAAATACCCAGCCCAATGATCAAAACCCATCGCCGGCCTACTGCATCTGAAAGAGGGCCGTAAATAGGGCCTGAAAGACAAAATGAAAGCAAATAGCAGCTCACCGTCAAAGCAACCGCTTCTTCTGAAGTTTGGAAATAGTGCGTTAACCAGGGCATCGTCGGGATATAAATATCCGTTGCAACATCCACGACCCCGAGGGAAATAATCAGCAACACAGGAATTAAAGCAAATTTTTCAAACCGCATGCAATAAATTTAATAACCAAAACTTGTTTTATCTTTGGCTGCATCAACATGGAATTGCTACCAAATTTGGTCTCGACCCAACAGATACAAGACAACCGATTCGGAAATTGTACCATAGAGATTTTTATAGCAGTAGTTATTTTTTAAATTCCGAAAACTCCTGAATTTACAAATCATTTTAAAAATTTACTCTTTTTTAAGGAAGATCGAGGTAAGGAAGAAGAGAGGCATAAGACAAAAGGAATTGATGATGAAGCAGGATAGCTCCCTTGATCGGATGGTTTCATACTATCAAAAGGAAATGCAATATCTGCTACACAGCGGACGACAATTTGCATCCCAATATCCCAAAGTAGCCCGCTACCTTGATTTTCACCAAACAGGCTCAGACGACCCCCATGTGCAAAGACTTCTAGAATCTTTCGCTTTTTTAACAGGCCGGTTGCAGTCTGAAATAGATGATCGTTTTTCTTCCTTTACGGGCTCTCTTTTAGATACACTTTACCCCCAGTTCACCCAGCCCATTCCTTCCTCAACCATCGTGCAGATGAATCCAACACCACAGATGGGTCCTCAGCTTTCAGGAAGTTTGGTTCCAAAGGGAACACAGCTCCTTGCAACAGCTGAAGAGGGGCAAATCTGTCGCTTCCAAAGCACAATGGACTTAACGCTTTTTCCATTAGAAATTCAAGATTTTTCATATATACGTTCCCAGTTGTGCGATATCCCCGTTGCACATTTAAGGTCCCCCTGGGTGTTACGCCTTCGCGTCAGGTCGTTTTCCGGGGATCTTAGCGCTTTTACGATTCCGAAACTTTGTTTTCATATTTCGGGAGATATCCTAACACGGCATCGCATTTTTGAATGGCTTTTTACCTATAGTCCCCAAGGAAACACCCCTGTTTTCGTACAACCAGAAGGATCTTCAATCGCTTCGCTCCTTCCCCTTGATGCTCTCAAGCCCGTTGGTTTTGACGAACAAGAATCCCTTCTTCCCTTCCCAGCCCAAACCCATCAAGCTTATAGGCTTTTGCTTGAATATTTTGCTTTTCCGCAAAAATTTCTTTTTTTTGAAATCAACCACCTACCAAAACTTCAGGGCAAATTTTTTGATATTCTCATCCCTTTAGGAGAAAATGCCCAAACAGAACGTTTTTCCTTGTCTAGGCAACATATCCAATTAAATTGCGTGCCGGCAGTTAACTTATTTTTCAAAACATCAGAGCCCATTCGTCTCAACCACCGTCAGGTAGAATACAAGCTTGTAGGCGACCAGCGGCAGGAGGCCATCACAGAAGTCCATTCAATTTTGAAAGTTTCCTCTTCTGCAGATCAAAGTGCTTCTATCCAAACCTACGCGCCTTATTTCTCTTTTAATCACGATGTTCAAGCGCTGGACACCCCCTGTTTTTGGGTAGCGCGTCGTGAAAACTCCACCCTTGCTGAGCGCCCAGGAACCGACGTTTTTCTCTCTTTTGTTGATTACCACCTAAACCCTTCCCTTCCACCTAACCAAACCGTTTACGCCCACACGCTTTGCACGAACCGTAACCTAGCAGAATCTGTTCCTGCGGGCGCACAGCTCCAACCTCTGGGAAATCTGACAGGGGTTATTGCTAAAACCTTAGAGCGGCCAACGCCTGAAATTATCCCAAACCTTGATGGCGAAACCCAATGGCGCCTGATCAGCCATCTGTCCATCAACCATGTGGGGATTTGCGCTTCAGCCCAAAGCGTTGAGCCTTTGAGAGAACTGTTACGGCTTTACAGCTTTATGGAATATAGCAACAAGCAAAGTGAAGCAGAAGCCATTATGGCGCTGTCTTATCAAAAAGGAATGGGGCGACTTGGGCAAGATGCGTGGAGGGGTTTTGTGCCCAAATTAGCTATTCGCCTTGTCGTGGATGAATCCCGACCCAATACCCACGGTCTATTTCTTTTAAGCCTTGTTTTAGATGAACTCTTCAGGCTTTCTGCCAGTTTCAACACGCTTATCGAAACCACGTTAGTGAGTCATCAACGTCAAGAGGTATGGAAAAAATGGCCCTCCCAGATCGCGATACAACCCTCTCTTTAGAAGAGCAACTCTACCAAAAACCCTATGAATTTGAGTTTGCTCAAGCGATTCGCTTGTTGCAGATCTTGAATCCCATCAAAATTTCCTTGGGGCAGGGTTATCACCCAGAAAAAGAAGCGATCCGTCTTAAAGCAAGGGTTTTTCTCTCGGCTCCTCCGAGCGATCTGTTCCAGGTTAAGCCCTCAAGCCTTTTATCACAAGGCTCCGACGCTTCCTCAAAACCTCTGGCTATTGGAGACGCCCACACAGACGTGCACGTTAATTTTCTGGGCATTGCTGGAATCCAAGGACCTCTTCCCCTGCCCTATACGGAATTGCTTCTTGAAAGATTGCGTCAAAAAGATACGGTTTTTCGAGATTTTTTAGATATCTTTAACCACCGACTCTTATCCCTCTTCTATCGAATTCAGAAAAAATTTTCTCCAACGCTGAACGCTAGTCTACCGCACGAAACCCCCCAAGGAAAAAATTTACAAGCCCTGGTGGGCTGGACAGATGAATTGTCTCCTTTTTTCCTAAGGCATATGCTTTTTTATTCTTCCCTTTTCTGGCAAAAGCCACGGAACCCTTCAGGATTGCGCACCATCTTGCAACACCTTTTTCAAGTTCCCGTTCAAATTCTGCTTTGCCAAGGCACCTGGATGTCCCTGGAAAAAGAAGATTGTACCTACCTGGATAATTCTCCATACAGACGAGGGCTTGGACAAGGAACTGTCTTAGGAAAACGTGTTTGGTGTCAAAGCCACGGCATTGTGGTTCGCTTTATCTTTGATGATCTTGAGTTATTCAAAAAATTTCTGCCCGTTGGTGAATATTTTTTTAGGATTCAAAGCCTCATTTCGTGCTATGCAGGTCCTGGGGTTTCTTTCAAGATTTCTCTGGGGCTTAAACAAAAACCCGTTAGCTGGCTTCGAAAAGAAGAATCTATGTTTCTTGGTTGGACAAGCTGGCTTGGGTATAAAAAAAGGGGACAGTCCCACGGCCTTCTTCCCCAAGATCACCAGGTGATGCTTTCCACTTAAGGCTTTTCTTCATACTTTTTAAGTAAACTGATCTGACAAATGGTTGAGGTTAAAGGAGGGGGACCATGTTGAAAGGAAAGCGTGTTGTTATAACTGGTTCAAGCAGCGGTGTTGGCTGGGGAATCGCCCAAGCTTTTGCAAAAGAAGGCTGCAGCGTCATGCTGCACGGCCTTGAAGAAGAACATCAGATGACGTCTTTGAAGCAAGAAATTGAGTCTCTATCTAAAGGCACAGCAGCCTACATGCAAGCAGATTTGAGCCAATCTAAAGCTTGTAAGGCGCTTATCCAAAAAACCATGGAGGTCTTTGGTGGCATAGACGTTGTGGTTAACAATGCGGGCATTCAATACACAGAAGTCGTTGAAAAATTCCCTGAAGAAAAATGGAACCTAATCCTCAACATCAATTTATCTGCCAGCTTCCACACAACCCAAGCCGCACTCCCTTACATGTATCAACAAAAATGGGGGCGACTGATCCATATTGCATCAGCCCATGGTCACGTGGGGTCTGCCCACAAATCCGCCTATGTTGCAGCCAAACATGGGCTCGTCGGCTTTTCGAAGGTTGTAGCGCTAGAAGCTGCGGGGACTGGCGTTACCAGCAACACCATTTGCCCCGGTTGGGTTTTAACACCTTTGGTGCAAAAACAAATTGAGGACATGGCTAAGGAGAAAAATCTTTCCCTTGAAGCAGCAAAGAGCGCGCTTCTTCTTGAAAAACAACCCTCAGGAGAGTTTGCGACCCCAGAAGCCCTAGGGGGACTTACTGTGTTTTTAGCATCAGAACACGGCAACCAAGTGACAGGCGCCTCTTTCTTGATGGACGGGGGTTGGACAGCACGCTAGCTAAACACACAAAAACAAATTTTGGATAGTTTTTTGGAGCGGGTGAAGGGAATCGAACCCTCGTCTGAAGCTTGGGAAGCTACTGCTCTACCATTGAGCTACACCCGCTTTAAAACCAGGAAGTCCAGTTTACAGAAGAAAACTAAAAGCCAGACCTATGCAATGTACTAAAATTTGTTTACGCTTTCAACTGCTAAAACATCAAAAGGGACGTACATGTTGGATCAACGGTCTGCATTACAAGATTTTATCGCTTGGCAGGAAGAAGTGGGAGCTGGCGACATAAAGCTTCTAGAACCGCTTCTGCTGGAACAGATGGCCCCAAAGCCCCCTGCCATTACGTCAGAAGCAAAACCAGCCCCTAAACCGATCCGCTCACCTTCATCATCCCCTCAAGCTTCTGGAGAAATCGATTTGCAAAGCTGCGGGTCACTAGAGGCCTTGCGCCAAGCTTTGGAATCTTTTGGAGGGTGCGCCTTAAAACAAACCGCAACCCAAACGGTGTTTGCGGACGGCGTTCCTCAACAAGTCAAGGTTATGCTGGTAGGTGAAGCGCCAGGCGCAGACGAGGATCGCCTTGGCAAGCCATTTGTTGGGCTTAGTGGCCAACTTCTAGACAAGATGTTTCGCACCATCGGGCTGAACCGACAAGATAATCTTTATATCAGCAATATCGTTCCCTGGCGTCCACCAGGAAACCGCCAACCGACGCCGGGGGAAATTGCTGTTTGCCTTCCTTTTATTGAGCGCCATATCAGCCTAGTCAAACCACCTTTTTTGGTGGCGTTAGGCGGAACAGCTTGCAAAGCTTTTTTGCAAAAAACGGAAGGAATTACCAAACTTCGGGGAAGATGGTTTCCCTACCAAAACCCCTACCTGGACAAGCCGATCCCCCTGCTGGTAACCTACCACCCGGCTTATCTGCTTCGATCTCCCGGGCAGAAGAAAGAGGTGTGGAAAGATCTCTTAACGCTTCAGGATGCTTTGCGGAATCAAGCTGTTCCTTGATCGTTTGCAAAATATGCTTCCAATCTGTTTCAAATCCGCGTAGGCTTCAAGTCCGAAAAACTTGGAGGAGCTCACCAAAGGCTTCATAGACCGCTTAAACGAATAAGGAGTTTGAAAAATCTCATGGAAGCAAAAGCCTATGACATTATCATTCTGGGAGGAGGGCCTGGCGGCTATGTCGCCGCTGTTCGAGCAGCCCAATTAGGACTCCGTCCTCTTGTGGTTGAGCGGGAACACCTAGGCGGTATTTGCTTAAATTGGGGTTGCATCCCCACCAAAGCGTTGCTTCGAACTGCGGAAGTCTATCGCCTGATGCAGCACCTCAAAGAATTTGGCCTTGCTGCAGAGCGTCTCTCATTTGATCTTGAGCAAGTTGTCACGCGGTCTCGTCAGATCTCCCAAAGGCTCTCCCAGGGCATCCAACATCTGATGAAGAAAAATAAGGTTGATGTTTGGACCGGGGAAGGGAAACTTTCTGGAAAATCAGGAGCCCTACATCAGGTCACGGTCACTTCACCAGAGTCTAAAACACAGGCCCAAGCGCCCCATGTTATCCTTGCAACCGGAGCAAGACCCCGGGTTCTCCCGGGCTTTGAGAGCAATGGCGAAAATATCTGGAACTACCGAGACGCTATGGTTCCCAAAACGATGCCAAAGCGCCTCTTGATTGTGGGGTCGGGTGCCATCGGAATTGAGTTTGCAAGCTTTTACAAAACCTTCGGAGTAGACGTAACGGTTGCTGAGGTTCAACCTCAGATTCTCCCTGTCGAAGACGAAGAAATTGCCGCATTTGCAAGGAAAAGCTTTGAAAAGCAAGGGATCCACATCGAGACTCAAACCACGGTAGAGAAATTTGAAAAGCAGAAAAAAGGCTTAAATGTATTTTTGAAAACGCCCCAAGGTTCTAAAACCCTTGAGGTTGATTGCATTTTAACGGCCATCGGCATTGTGGGAAATACAGAAAATCTGGGCCTGGAAAAAACGAAGGTTCGGGTTGAAAAAGGGCATATTCAAACCAAAGGCCATGGCCAGACAGATGAGCCAGGCATTTATGCCATCGGGGATGTGGCAGGCCCTCCCTGGTTGGCCCATAAGGCAAGCCATGAAGGTGTCATTTGCGTGGAAGGGATTGCAGGCCTTAACCCCCATCCTCTCAAGACAGATCGCGTTCCAGGCTGCACCTATAGCCATCCCCAGATTGCCAGCGTTGGGATGACGGAAAAGCAGGCGCACGCAGCAGGACACCCGCTTCGTATTGGGAGGTTTCCTTTCCTGGGAAATGGAAAAGCCATCGCTTTGGGAGAAGATGAAGGCCTGGTGAAGGTGATTTTCCACGAAAAGACAGGAGAGCTTTTAGGGGCCCACATGGTGGGAGCTGAAGTAACGGAGCTGATCCAAGGTTACGCCATTTCCCAAACCCTTGAGGCAACTGAAATTGAATTGATGCATACGGTTTTCCCCCATCCGACCCTGTCTGAGATGATGCACGAGGCCGTGCTGGACGCTTACGGCAAGGCTTTACATAAGTAAAAGCTTCAAGGTTCCAGAGAGTATGTTTGATCTTGCTTTCCTTGGAAAAAACCTAAGGGGTTTTGGTGAAAAGCGTCGGTGAGGCTGTTCCATTTTTTCATGAGGTTTCCAGAATTTTTCAAAAGAATGTCCAGCTTGATCGAACCCTCTTTCAAGAGAAAATCTAACTGCTTTTCATTTCTTAAAAACCATTTTTGCACTGGTTTCGCCGTTTTAGAAATTTGTTGAGCAGTTTCCTCACAAACTTTAAGGGTTTTTGAAAAAGACTCTAGAGCTTCTTCACCCTTTTCCATCACGATTTCTAGGCGCAGGGTCAAATCTGGTAAAGATTTTGTAAACAAACTGAGATGCTCCAAAATCTCTGCCACGTGTTCCTGATTTTTCTCAGTGGCAAAACCCGAAATAGCCTTAACAGCGCTCGAAACATTTTTTAAAGCTTCAGGGAGTTCTTCAAAAAGATCTTCAAGGAGAGAATGTTCTGAAGGGATCACAGGGTAAGGTTCTCCAGGCTTAGCTTCTAGAATAGGGGAATATCTCTCCCCTGCTTTCAAACGAATCACCCGATTTCCTGTGAGCCCTTGAAGCTGAAGAGCTGCAGTAGTATTGCTGCCAAGTGTGAGGCTTTTATCTAAGGAGACTTTAACCCGAACGCGATTCATTCGAGGCTTATCAATCACGATTTCTTCGACGGTACCTACGGGCACACCTTGGTATTCAACAACACCTCCCTTGAGCAGTCCCGTTACGGCATTTTTAAAATAAATTACGTAACTTTTTCTCTCCCCCCCCCATTCTTTCTGCCCAACCCATGCTGCAAAAGCTACTAGACCAAGGGTTAGGAGCATGACACATACACCAACAAAAAGAGCTTTAGGTCTCGTTTCCATCGTTCAAGCCTCCTCAAAACAGCGTCGAAGACGAAGGGTTTCAAAATAGCTTTGAATCCACGGGTGAGGATGCTTCAAAAACGCTTCTAGATTTCCCACGATCGCCTGTTGATCAACCAAAACAGTGATTCGGTCGACGAAATGTTCCAGGCTGTGTAAGTCATGGGTGATCATCACAACCGTCAGGTTCAAGGCTTCTTTCAAGTGGCGCAAGAGGGACTCATAAGCCTTGGAGCCGAGGGGATCAAGACCAGCAGTGGGCTCATCCAAAAAAAGAAGGGGCGGATCCAGGGCAAGGGCCCTGGCGAGGGATGCGCGTTTGATCATCCCGCCTGAAAGTTGGCTTGGATATTTAAAAGCATCTTGGGTTTTAAGCCCCACCAACTGTAATTTTAGATGGGTCATTTCTTCAAGAGCTTCCGGAGGCAAACGCTTCAATTCTTTAAGGGGTAGCTGAATGTTTTCCCCCACCGTAAGGGAGGAGAAAAGCGCACCTGTTTGAAATTGAACCCCCCATTTAGAGCGAAGCTGTTGCAATCCTTCAGGCAACGAAAATCCTAGGATACGAATCTCCCCTTTTTGAGGCTTGTGAAGCCCTAGCAAAATCCTCAAAAGCAGAGATTTTCCACTCCCCGAGCCACCAGCAATGCCCATAATCTCACCTTGAAAAATATCCAAGTGAAGGTTGCGGTGAATCCACTGATCCCCAAACCTTGTTTCTAAATTCCGTATTTCAATGGCAGAACGTTCCATGGCTCAGATCCCAAGGCGTGTAAACAGAATTGAGAACAAGGCATCGACAACAATCACAAATGCAATCCCCTCCACGACAGACCACGTTGTGTGTTGACCAATGCTTTCCGCCTTATTTTCCACAGCAAATCCTTCATAACACCCCACCAACCCAATCACAAAAGCAAAAACGGGCGCTTTAATAATCCCCACCCAGAAGGTCCAAGGGGTTAAAGATTGGTGGAGCTGGTGAAAAAAAAGCTCAAAAGAAATGTTAAGATACAGGGAAGCCATCAAAGCCCCCCCTAAAATGCCCATCACATCTGCAAAAAAAGCCAACAGAGGCATCACAAGCATCAACGCCACCACGCGCGGCATCACAAGCATTGCAAAAGGCTGCAACCCCATGGTTTCCAAGGCATCTATCTCTTGGTTCAGCTTCATAGACCCAATCTGGGCTGTAAAAGCACTTCCAGACCGACCTGCCACCACAATAGCCGTTAAAAGAATGCCAACTTCTCGCAAAATGGAAATCCCTAAAAGGTTAACCGTATAGATTTGAGCACCAAAGCGAGCCAGCTGATCTGATCCTTGAAATGTCAGAACAATGCCGATCAAGAAAGATATAAGCCCCACCACGGGTAAGGCGTGGATCCCTGACCGCTCAAGGTGCGTCACAAGGGAAGCCACCCGAATCCTGTAGGCAGGATGCAATAGCTTTCCAAAGCAAAGGAAAATTTCGCCCTGAAAGGCTATGAGCCCCTTCATTTTTGAAAAAAAACGCAAAACTTTCTCACCAAGGCGCTCAAAGGGAGAGAACACCGAGCCTTTAATTTCAGGCGCAGGCATGGAGGACGCAGGTGCAACGGTTGCATCCAGATAATGGATCAAAGCCTCAAAACCTTCAGAAAAGCCGTTGATATGAAGCTTCCCCCCAGAAGCTTCCCATTGCCGCTTCAATTGTACCAGGGCCCAAGCACCGCTTGTGTCCATCAGCCGAATGCCCCCCCCGTCAATAGATAGAGTCTGCTTCAAGTCCAAAAGTCGCAAGGCCTGGCAAATATTCTTTGAAACAAAATCATAGCTTGAGAGATCCATAACCCCTTCAAGCACCAGCACGTTTTGCGCTTCCACAACCTTGATGGCAAGGGGGTTAGGCGGCAGGCTTTTGCGGAGCAGATTCAGCATGAAAGATTTCTTACAGGTTTAAGGCGTTAACACACATATTATCTTTCAAAACATTTAAATTCTCCTTTAAGGCTGAAACAGGCGCCCATTTTTATGAAAAAATTAAACCTCTTCGGAAACAATCATTTGGCTAACTCCAGATTATAAATTCCAGCGATGAGATTGAACCTGAGAGCAAACCTTTTGTGTCCGTTTCTATTTGTCTGAGATGATCTTGAATTTTTTGATATTCCAATAATTTTTTCATGGACCACAAGTTGTAATAAAACCATTTAAGGAGAGCTATATTTTAAAACAAGGGTCTTGGGTCTTGGGTAAACTGGTTATAAAGACGGTAATCTGCAGGTTGGATGGTTTCATCCTGAACAATAGAAGCTTTGAGGAAAATAACCAATTCCGTCACTTCCCGTTGGTCTTCCCTGCTCTGAAACATGTTTCCGAAAATGGGAATATCTTGCAACCCAGGAAGGCCTGAGGCTCTATCCTCCACAACCTCTTCCATAAACCCACCCATGACGATCACTTCCCCTGAGCGCACCTTTAAAACCGAATCCATCTCCCGGATTTGAACGACGGGAATGGTGGAGGTTACTTCGTTGTTTGATTTGATCGTAACAGCCGGATCTTCTTTGGTTGCCACAATTTTAGAGATGCTAGGGCGCAAAGTGAGGGTAATTTCCTGGGTCTCCAAATTAACAGAAGGCTGCACAACCATCACAAGCCCAATGGGGATGGTTTGGACTTGGCTGGTTGTGTTTTCTACATCAGGCTTTCCATCTGCGGCAATCAAGCGTTCCACATCGAGGCGAAAAAAGACTTCGTTTTTCGCAAATTTAAACAAAGCAGATTGGTTATTCAAAACCGTCATCCTTGGATTAGACAGGGTGCGCGTTGTCCCAAATTGGGCCATCAATTCGGCGATGGCAGAAAAGTCTCCCCTTTTGAAAGCGATGGTAAATAAATTTTTTTCAGGTTTAATGTCGCTTAATGGCGTGTCGTGGGATGTAAATTCTCCCATCGGAGCAAAAGCCGCTGCTTGATGCCCCAGCAAAGACCAATTGATCCCCGTTCGATTTTTGTCTGACAAAGCCACCTCAACAATTTTTGCTTCAATCACAATTTGGGTTGAGGTTTGCTCTTTCAGCTGATTCAAATAAAGCTCCACCAAATTATGCTGACTTTGGGTTCCATAAACAGAGAGCATGCCTGCCTGTTTGTGGAGAGCATAATTGAGGGGATTTTGGCTTGAACCGGCTCTTTTTTTTTGCGTAGCCTCCTGGGAATGGGCAAGCATCAATTTCAAAGCCTGCTCCAGCTCTCCCCAAAAATCTGTCACGCTGTTTGACGTAAGCAAGGTGTCTGAACCATTGTCCGAAGCAGGACCTTTTTCGCTGGTATTGTTGAGCACATCCGTGGTGATGGAAATGCGGTTTTGGTTTTGACGCGTCCCCGTTAAAAAGGGGACAAAATAAGTTTTAAGAAAGGGGATATCTTCTTGTATAACCAAAGTATTATTTTGGATTTTATAACAAACACCTGCTAAGGCACAAATATTTTTAACAATATCTTTAATCGGTTGTTGGTACGCCTGATAAAAAAATCCTTTATGTTTTGTAAAAATGGGATCAAATGCTAAATTAACGCTGGCCTGGTTTGCAACGGCTTCAAAAATGTCTTTTAGCGGAATGGCTTCTGAAAAATGAACCGTAATTTTTTTCTCAAACGAAGGGGGCCAATTTTGTCTATTTGTCGCTTTTGATAAGCTTGTGGACTTCAACGCAGGAGGAGGTGGAACAAGGCGAATTGGCTTTGTCAATTGTTCATAATCTGACTTATTTTTTTTCAAAAAAGGGTCATGATGTTCACGAAGTAAACTTTTTTCACAGCCATAAATTCCACACAGCATGACAAACAAGAAGCCAAGATCTAAAAAAAAATGAAACAAATTATGACCATTTCTTAACATTCCCAACATTCCACAGGCGGATTTAAAAAATCTTTGATTCATCTGTTGCGTAATCGGTAAAATTTATTTTTTTTGTAAAAAGCCAGGGTTTTTTCACAAAAGCCTCCACACTTTTTTAAAAATGTGCTTACTTATCATTACCTTATGTCAATTTTTTAGGAAGCACAAGCTTGGATTTAAAGTTAATTTTTTTTTCATCAACGCTTTTTTCGATTTTTTTAGGATGGGCTCTTCTTTCTTTTTTTTCTGCTACAAAAAACTCCTTCACAAAAAAAATGGGGTATCTTTTTATCATTTTTTCTCTTGGTTTTGCGGTGATTCACTTGAATTTAAACGTTTGGTTTTTCATTTTTAATGGAATACTTTGGTGGATAAGTTTTGCAGATTTTCAAAAAGGCATCATTCCAGACGCGGCTTTAGTCTTGTTGACGCTTCTTTATGCGTGGAAAGCAAATTTTTCTTTTTTTCCGACAATAGGTTTAAGGTGTTGTCTCTTTTTCACCCTGGCTTTTTGCTTGAAAATAGCCTACCATTCCTTGAGAAAAAAAGAGGGGCTTGGATGGGGAGATGTTAAATTTTTAACAGTCTCAGGTCTTTGGATTTCACTAGCCGCGCTACCTTCTTTTTTATTCATAACAGGGGTGTCAGGGATTTTTTTAGGTGTTTTTTGGCTTTTTTATGCCCAAAAAGCTGTTTTTCCGTTAGGACCTGGAATTGCTTTTTCCCTTTGGATACATATGGGGTAGATGATTTAATATGACGCGTTTTTCTCGACAAACACACTTGTTAGGGCCTTCCTACGGTCCTCACGGCTCTGGACGCCCAGATTCCCTTGTCCTGTTGTTACATGGATATGGTGCCAGCGGCGATGATCTCATCAGACTCGTAGATTTTCTGGGCCCTCGTCTCCCTTCAACTTTTTTCATAGCACCTAATGCGCCATTCCCCTGTGGAACAAACCCTTTCGGATATCAGTGGTTTGGATTACAAGATTTTGACGGAGATCGTATTTGGCAAGAAATGCAGATCCTGGTGTCTTTTCTCGGCGAACTGATTCAGTCTCTTATGGTTGAACACGCTTTGTCTTGGGACCAGGTAATTTTCGCAGGGTTTTCCCAAGGCTCTATGTTAGCCCTTGCTGTTGCGCTTTCTTTCTTTCCCGCTTGCGGAGCCCTTTGTTATTCTGGCATGTTTCCACCTGCATTCCAAAACCATATCAAATACAAGCCTCCAATTTGCTTAATTCATGGGGACCGTGATGAGGTCGTTCCGCTAAATTATTTTCATGAAGCTCAAGAGTCCTTAACAAAATCCGGATTAGACTTTGAAAGTTGGGTATGCCAAGGGCTTGGACACAGCATAAGTCCCTTTGGTTTGGAAAAAGGAGCTGTATTTTTAACACGTTGTTTTGCCAAATCGGAAAAAAATATTCCGATTGAGCATCATCTTGCGTAAATGAGATTTATGCCGCACGTTGGGGTATGATGAAAAAAAGAAAGGAGACAGGTCGCATGAAGCAAGCCAAAATTGCCTTAGTTGGTGCTGGAAATATCGGGGGAACCCTTGCGTTTTTAAGTTCGCTTAAGCAGTTGGGTCATGTTGTCTTGTTTGATGAAATTGAGGGCATTCCCCAAGGGAAAGCACTTGATTTGTCCCAATGCGCTCCCCTTGAATTGACAGACAGCCACGTGTCGGGCGTACAAAGCTATGCTGATTTAGAGGGAAGTGACGTCGTGATTGTGACGGCAGGATTCCCCCGAAAACCTGGTATGAGCCGTGATGATCTTTTAGAAGGGAATGCGCGCGTCATCCGCCAAGTTGGCCAATCTTTGAAAAAATACTGCCCAGATGCCTTTGTGATTGTGGTCACCAATCCGTTGGACGCGATGGTTTGGGTGATGCAAGAGGCGACCGGCTTTCCCTATAATCGGGTGGTTGGCATGGCAGGCGTTTTAGACAGTGCGCGCTTTCGAACTTTTTTGGCCCAGGCTCTGGGCGTTTCGTTTCAAGACGTACACGCAACGGTGATGGGCGGTCACGGAGACGCGATGGTGCCCCTCGTGCGCTATGCAACGGTATCGGGCATTCCCCTTCCTGATTTGATTAAAATGGGGTGGATATCCCAAGAAAAAGTAGACGAAATCGTCAAGCGAACCCGAGGGGGTGGCGGAGAAATTGTGAACCTGCTCAAAACAGGCTCGGCTTTTTATGCCCCCGCAGTTTCAGCCCTTACCATGGCCGAGGCCTACCTTCGGGACGCAAAACGTGTCTTGCCTTGTGCCGCATGGCTGGACGGCCCTTACGGTGTTAAGGGGGTTTACGCAGGCGTTCCGGTTGTGATTGGCTCTCAAGGGGTTGAAAAGGTGATAGATCTTCCCTTAACGCCTGAAGAAAAGACTCTGTTTTTGGAGTCAGTAGACGGCGTGCGGGAACTGGTTGATGATTTAAAAAAATTAGAGTGTAAACAAGCTTCGCTTCCCCGTGCGCTTTAGCAAACGGGTGGATTGTAGGGGCTGAAAAACTCGTGTATGGTGAGGAGCTTTAATCTTGGGTTGTCCTAAAAGGTGATTTTTTTGGGCCTGTCATGAGAGATGTAGCAAGTTTGGAAATAAAGGTGATTTAGATAATGAATATTCATGAGTATCAAGCAAAGGGGTTGTTGGCGTCTTTTGGCATTCCGTTGCTCAAAGGGGGAATCGCTTTTACCCCTGAAGAAGCTTTGCGAGAAGCTCAAAAAATAGGCGGCGATTTGTGGGTTGTAAAAGCCCAGATTCACGCAGGAGGGCGCGGCAAAGGAGGCGGCGTTAAGCTTGCGAAATCTACCCATGAGGTGAGCAATATCGCTCAGCAGATTCTTGGGATGCAGCTGATCACACCCCAAACAGGCCCCCAAGGCAAAAAAGTTGAGCGGGTTTACATTGAAGCAGGCTACACCTACGCCCATGAATATTACCTCAGCTTTCTGCTAGATCGAGAACGCTCTTGCATCACTGTCATCGCCTCCACCGAGGGTGGAATGGCAATTGAAGAGGTTGCCGCACGCGCGCCAGAAAAAATTTTAACGGTTCCCATTGATCCGCTCATGGGTTTTCAAGGTTTTTATGCACGCCAATTGGCATTTGGCCTTGGGTTTCAAGGCAAACAAGCCAGTGGATTTATGAAACTTTTGAAAAATTTGTATGAAGCTTTCAAATCTCTGGATGCCGACCTTATTGAAATCAACCCCCTGGTTCTAACCAAAGACGGGGAATTCATGGTGCTGGATGCGAAGATGTCTTTTGATGACAATGCGCTTTATCGCCATGATGCTGTAAAGGCGCTTCGGGATTTGGCAGAGGAAGACCCTTCTGAGATTGAGGCTTCTAAATATGGGCTTAACTATATTAAACTGGATGGCAACATTGGTTGTATGGTAAACGGCGCAGGCCTAGCCATGTCCACCATGGATATTATCCAGCTTTATGGCGGAACACCTGCAAACTTTTTGGATGTAGGAGGCGGCGCCACCCGTGAACAAGTCACCGCTGCTTTTAAGCTTTTATTGGGAGACTCTAATGTTCAAGGGGTGTTGGTGAATATTTTTGGTGGCATCATGCGGTGCGACATTATTGCCCAAGGGATCATCGACGCAGCCAAAGAGGTGAATTTACATGTTCCCCTCGTGGTGCGCCTGGAGGGCACAAATGTTGAGATGGGTAAAAAAATTCTGGAAGGATCTGGGCTGCCCATTATGACAGCCCATGATTTGGCAGATGCAGCAGAAAAAATTGTGAACGCGATAGGAAAGGGTCAATAAATGGCTGTTTTAGTTGATCAACATACGAAGGTAATCTGTCAAGGATTTACGGGTCAGCACGGCACTTTCCACTCCGAGCAGGCTATTGCCTATGGGACGAAGATGGTGGGCGGTGTCACACCAGGCAAAGGGGGCACAACCCATTTAGGCTTGCCGGTTTTTGACACGGTTCGTGGGGCGGTGGAAAAAACGGGAGCCAATGCTTCTGTCATCTATGTCCCGCCACCTTTTGCAGCAGACGCTATTCTCGAAGCCATTGAAGCAAAGGTTCCTCTGGTGGTCTGCATCACCGAAGGCATTCCGGTGCTGGATATGATGCGGGTAAAGCGTGCGCTGGTGGGAAGCGAAACACGCCTCATTGGGCCGAACTGTCCTGGTATCATCACGCCGGATGCTTGCAAAATTGGGATCATGCCGGGCCACATCCACCGTCGTGGAAAGATTGGGATTGTGTCCCGATCCGGAACGTTGACCTATGAAGCCGTGGCCCAAACCACAGCGGTAGGGCTTGGGCAGTCTACCTGCATTGGTATTGGGGGCGACCCCATCCACGGTACGGGTTTTGTGGATTGCTTAACGCTATTTTTAGAAGATCCAGAAACAGAAGGTATTGTTTTGATTGGTGAGATTGGCGGAAACGGGGAAGAGAACGCTGCGGCATTCTTGAAGAACCATCCTGTCAAAAAGCCAACCGTTGGATTTATTGCTGGGCGCACAGCACCTCCTGGAAGACGGATGGGCCATGCAGGCGCTGTGATCTCTGGCGGACAAGGCGGAGCCGATAGTAAAATTGAAGCACTTCGGGAAGCTGGTGTGAGGGTGTCAGATTCTCCCGCTACAATAGGCCAGACGATGAAAGAGATGATGGGGTAACCCTACAAAGATGGACGACATTACAAGACTGGATTTAAAGCTTTAAGGGGGAAAGCGGAACATGCAGGGGATACACACGCTGGCAAATGGCCAACAGGATGCAGGGGAAAACTTAATTGATGTTTCCCCTGAGAACCGCTTTTTCATTCAGCATTTATATGAAGTCTATTTAGAAAACCCGTCGGCCCTTTCTCCAGCCTGGCAAGCCCTGTTTCAGTCGTTAGGAGATGGCGCTTCAGGCATCACCGCAGATCTCCAAGGCCCCAGCTGGGGTGTGTATCCAAGGCAATTCTGGGAAGAGACGGCCACGCCCACCCCTGCTTCTGCTAAAAGAGAGCGCTCAGTCAGAAATGGTGCGGACCAGGGGGCAAAAGTTGCCTTCTCCAGCGCTGCTCCTTCTTCTGACGCTTTGGAAGCTTCGAGGGTTTTTTTAGGAGTGTCCCAGTTGGCCCGAGCCTACCGGATTAAAGGACATTTAGCAGCCCAGCTGGACCCCTTAAATTTAGAGACAAGAGCTTTCCCAGAAGAGCTTGCTCCCCAAGCCTATGGCTTGAGTGAGCAAGACTTAAAAAAGTCGGTTTCTTTGAACGGAATTTTGCCTGCGGGCTCGTTTGGACAGACCCAAGTCTCTGCCCAAACAGTTCTTGATTTCTTGAAAGCTGTTTACTGCGGTTCCCTCGGAGCCGAATTTATGTATATCCAAGATGCACGGGAGAAGCTTTGGCTTCAAGATGCCTTGGAAACCCAAGCCTATCAGCAGCAATTGGGCCCTGAGATCAAGAAAGCCCTTTGGAAAGATCTGCTCAAGGCAGACCTGTTTGAGCGGTTCTTAGCGGTCAAATATCCCGCCGCCAAGCGATTTGGCTTGGAAGGTGGAGAGAGCTTAATTCCTTCTTTAGAACAGATTTTAGCGCGGGCCACGGCTTGCGGGGTGGAGCAGGCTGTTCTGGGAATGGCCCACAGGGGACGCTTGAACGTGCTCCACAACGTGCTGGGGCTTCCCGCGGAAAATTTCTTCGCACAGTTTGCTGGTAAAACCGTGAGCGCTGAAGATGTTCAAGGCTCGGGGGATGTGAAATATCACCTGGGGGCTTCTGCGGATCGAACTTTTGAAGGTCGCAAGATTCACCTTTCTCTAACGGCTAACCCTTCACATCTGGAATCAGTGAACCCTGTTGTGTTGGGAAAGGTACGGGCTAAGCAAGATCAGTTGAAGGATGAAGATCGTACAAAAGTTCTAGGCATTCTGATCCATGGGGATGCAGCCTTTGCTGGGCAAGGTGTCGTAGCAGAGTCCCTTGTACTCTCCCAATTAGAAGGCTATTGCACGGGGGGAACCCTTCATCTCATCATCAACAACCAAATTGGGTTTACCACAAGCCCTAAATATTCCCGCTCTTCGGTCTATTGCTCAGACCTTGCAAAGATGATCCAAGCCCCCATCTTCCACGTGAATGGAGATGATCCCGAAGCAGTGGCGGTAGCCTCTTGGATTGCCATGGACTACATCAAGCGGTTCCAGCGGGATGTTGTGATTGACCTGGTGTGTTACCGCCGCCATGGCCACAATGAAATTGATGAGCCCTCCTTCACCCAGCCGCGGATGTACCAAAAGATAGCCCAGCACCCTCCCGTGCAAGAGCTCTATAGCCAAAAATTGATTCAAGAACAGGTTGTAGAAGCAGGCCAGGTGGAAGCAGAAAAAGCAGCGATTCAAGGCAAGCTTCAACAAGCGTTTGAAGACGCGGCCTCCTATGTTTCTCCTAAAGCAGATTGGTTAGAAGGTCATTGGGCCGGCTTTGAAACTCCCTCAGAGGATGTCTTATTGAAAGCGCCTGAAACAGGTGTGCCAGAAAGCTTGCTTCAAGAGCTCACAACCCATTTATCTCAAATTCCCCACTCTTTTGCGCTACACCCTAAGTTACGTCGCTTCTTGAGCCAGCGGGAAGAGATGGCTTTAGGGAAAGCCCCCCTTGATTGGTCCACGGGAGAAGCCCTTGCTTTTGGCACCCTGCTTCAGGAAAGCATTCCCGTTCGCTTGAGCGGGCAAGATTGCGGCAGGGGAACCTTCACCCAGCGCCATGCTGTTTTTATCGATCAAGAAGACGAACAGCCCTATATATCTCTCAACCATTTAAAGCATCAGCTTGCGTTTTTAGAATGTTTGGACAGCCCCCTTTCTGAGGCGGGTGTTTTGGGGTTTGAGCTGGGCTATAGCCTTGCAAACCCAAATTGTTTGGTCCTTTGGGAAGCCCAGTTTGGAGATTTCGCAAACGGAGCCCAGGTGATCATTGACCAGTATATCGCAGCGGGAGAGGCTAAATGGCTTCGGATGTCGGGTTTGGTGATGCTGCTGCCCCATGGCTATGAGGGACAAGGGCCAGAGCATTCTTCCGCTCGCCTTGAGCGTTATCTTCAGCTGTGTGCGGAAAACAATTTACAGGTTGTCAATTGCTCAACGCCAGCCAATTACTTTCATGCCTTGCGGCGCCAAGTTCACAGGTCTTTCCGAAAACCCCTGATTGTGATGACGCCTAAATCCTTGCTTCGTAACCGTCAGGCGGTTTCCCCCTTGAAAGCGTTTGCTTCTGGCACTTCATTCCAAGCGGTTATTCCTGATTTAACAGTCAATCCACAGGCCGCAAGCAGGGTTGTGCTGTGCTCAGGGAAAGTCTATTACGATCTGTTGGAAGCACGGAACAAAGCCAACAAAACAGATGTAGCGCTGGTGCGGCTTGAGCAATTTTACCCCTTTCCTGAGAAAATTTTGGAAACGTTGCTCGGCAGTTTTGGCCCACAGACAACGGTTGTCTGGTGCCAAGAAGAGCCTGAAAATGCAGGAGCGTGGTCATTCCTTGACAGAAGGCTTGAAAAAGTGGTTAAACCGCAGGGTAAGCAAGATGTTCTCTATGCGGGGCGTTCTGCATCTGCTTCAACAGCAACAGGGTTTCACGGTCGCCACCTTGCAGAGCGAGAAGAGCTGATCAACAAAGCATTAGGTTTTTAGGTCTTAAGAAGGGAAAAAAATTATGGGGCAAGCGCAACCAAAGGAAATTAAAGTCCCTGAAATGGGAGAATCTGTCACAGAAGCAACCCTCGCCCGTTGGCTGAAGAAAGAGGGAGATCCTGTTAAGCTGGATGAAACCTTGGCTGAGCTGGAGACGGATAAAGTAACCCTAGAGGTGTCGGCTCCGGCAGCAGGGGTGTTAAGCCAAATCCTAAAGGCCCAAGGGGAGACCGTCACAGTGGGAGATTTGATCGCCCTGTTGACCCCCGGTGAAGCAGGTGCAGCAGCACCGGTAGCTTCGACGACTCCGCCTCCCCCCCCAGCGGCAACACCTGCAGCAGCACCGGTAGCGCCTACATCTGCTGGAACACCTGCTTTTCCTGCTGCAAAAAAGATGATGACAGAACAAAACGTTACCGCAGACACAGTCCCCGGGACTGGCAAAGGCGGGCGCATCACGAAGGGAGATGTGTTGCAAGCCATCGCTCAACCAGCCGCAGCAGCGCCTTCTGCAAATGAGCGCTTGGAAGAGCGCGTGCCCATGACGCGCCTGCGGCAGAAAATTGCTGAACGCCTTAAGTCTGCCCAAAATACGGCGGCGATTCTTACCACCTTTAACGAGATTGATATGAGCCGAGTGATGGGTCTTCGGGATCGCCTCAAAGAGCCTTTTGAAAAGAAGCATGGCGTGAAACTTGGGTTTATGTCTTTCTTCGTGAGGGCATGCTTGCTTGCCTTGAAGGAAATTCCTGCGGTGAATGCAGAAATTCGCGGCAATGAGATTGTTTATAAGAATTATTACGATGTCGGGGTTGCTGTGGGAACCCCCCAGGGGCTTGTGGTGCCTATTTTGAGAAACGCCCACGTGTTGAGCTTTGCCGATATTGAAAAGCAGATTGGCGCTTTAGGTTTAAAAGCCAGAGACGGAAAGCTTTCCATCGAAGATCTCACGGGTGGAACCTTCACCATCTCCAACGGCGGTGTTTATGGCTCCTTAATGTCGACGCCCATCTTGAACCCGCCCCAATCAGGTATTTTGGGCATGCACAAAATCCAAAAGCGCCCTATTGCTGTGGGAAATGCCGTGGAGATTCGTCCCATGATGTACATTGCCTTGTCCTATGACCATCGCATCATCGACGGTCGAGAAGCGGTGACCTTTTTGATCAGGGTGAAGGAGTGCCTCGAAGACCCAGAACGTTTAATGCTTGAGATCTAAGAAGAAAGAGAAACCCTTATGACACAACAGGCGGATATCATCATCATAGGCGGAGGGCCTGGCGGCTATGTGGCAGCGATTCGGGCAGCTCAGCTTGGGTTTAAGGTCATGTGCGTGGAAAAACGCGCCACCCTTGGTGGCACGTGCTTGAACGAAGGGTGCATCCCTTCTAAGGCTTTGTTGCACTCGTCTCACCTCTATGAAGAAGCCTGCCATGGCCTTGTGAATCATGGCATCGTGACCCAAGGGGTTCAGCTTGACCTTGGCAACATGTTGGGGCGCAAAGATAAAGTGGTGGGAGAACTCACCAAAGGTATTGATTTTCTATTTAAGAAGAACAAAGTGCAGCGGGTTGTTGGAACAGCAAGCCTTAAATCTGCCAAAACCGTTGAGGTTAAAACCCAAGCTGGTTTAGAAACCTGGGAGGCCTCCAAGGCTGTCATTCTTGCGACAGGTTCAGTTCCCATCACGATTCCAGGGGTAACGGTAGATGAAAAACAGATCGTTTCCTCTTCCGGTGCGCTGTCTTTGGAAAAAATCCCAAGCAGCATGGTTGTGATTGGCGGAGGATATATTGGCCTTGAGCTTGGCTCTGTCTGGCGGCGTTTAGGGACAGATGTAACGGTGGTTGAATTTTTAGATCGCCTGGTTCCGGCTATGGATGCTGAGCTGGGGCTGGCGCTCCACAAAAGCCTTGAAAAACAAGGGATGAAATTTAAGCTTGGAACACGCGTTCAAGAAGCTATCCCTGGTAAATCAGGGATTCAGTTGAAAGTGATTTCCGCAGACGGCAAAGAAGAGACCCTTCAAACCGACTGCGTGTTGGTTTCTGTGGGCAGAAAACCCTACACAGAGGGCCTTGGGTTAGAAGCCCTTGGCATTGCCCCAGATGCTCGAGGTGTCGTTCAAGTCAACCCAAAAACCTTCGAGACAAATTGCCCAGGGCTTTACGCCATCGGAGATGTCATCCCTGGCCCCATGTTGGCCCACAAAGCTGAAGAAGAAGGCGTTGCGTTGGTGGAGATGTTGGCGGGGCAGGCAGGGCATGTGAACTATGCCGCGATCCCTTCAGTGGTCTACACCCATCCTGAAGCTGCCAGCGTTGGCCTAACGGAAGAGGCCCTCAAGCAAGCTGACGTCCAGTATAAAACCGGAAAATTCCCCTTCATGGCCAATAGCCGTGCCAAAGCCAGTGGATCCTCCGAAGGCTGGGTCAAAATGTTGGCAGATGGAACGACAGACCAGTTGTTGGGGGTTCACGTGATCGGCCCTGATGCCGGAACGTTGATTGCTGAGGCAGTGATAGCCATAGAATTTGGGGCGTCTTCAGAAGACCTGGCCCGCACTTGCCATGCTCACCCAACCCTCTCAGAAGCCATGAAAGAAGCGGCGCTTGCCGTGGATGCTCGAGCACTGCACAGTTAATTTTTTTCATAAAAAAGATGGAAATGTGTGGACCCAAAGCTTGCTTGATGGTTTAGACTGCCCTATAGTGATGTATCTTTGAAGAAAATCCGAGTTAGTGAGTGTTTTCTTGTTTGTTTCGTCGCCCCCGTCATCTCCTCTAGTTTTTCTAAAAAAACGCCATCGCCGAGAATTTCTCCTACGGGGATTAGGGCAGCTCATGATCGGCATTTCCCTTTGTATTCTGGCGTTTTTATTGGGATCAATCTTAAAAAATGGTTACACTGCTTTCTTCCAAACGCAGCTTAATATTCCCCTACATCAAGAGGTGATGGAGAAGTCTGCTCATCACCTGAATCGAGAAGATCTACTCCCCTTTGTGTTAGCGCAGGGGTTTCCTTTTCTGCAGACTCCCTTTGAGCAAAGATTATTGCGATCTGCCACCAGCTGGGGAGCACACCGCAAGCTTCAAGATCACCTTGAACAAGCGCGAACCTCTCCTGAAAAATTTTCACACCTATGGGTTCCGGTTCAAAGCGATTTAGATCAATTTTATAAAGCGTTTCTTGGGCTACGCCCTCTTTTCACAGAACGGCTGTCTTCTGATGAACGCCTAATATTCCAAGCGCTTCTGGAGCATCGAGCGCTTCGCCTTGCTTGGAACCATGATTTTTTAACCCGGGGAGATTCCCAAGAACCTGAATTAGCTGGCCTAAAAGGTGCGTTGATGGGGTCTTTTTATACGCTTTTCGTAGCAGTGTTGATTGCCTTCCCCTTGGGGGTTGGAGCTGGTATTTATCTTGAAGAATTTGCGCCCCGGAATCGATTTACCCACTGGGCCGAGCTACATATCAATAATTTAGCAGCAGTTCCTTCCATACTATTTGGTCTTTTGGGACTCATTATTTTTGATAAATTTTTTCAATTTCCTCGACCTTCTTCTTTGCTGGGGGGAGCAACCCTTGCGTTGATGATGTGCCCTCCGCTGATTGTGATAACTCGGTTAGCGCTAAGGGCAGTTTCACCCCTTCTACGAGACGCGGCCTATGCTTTAGGAGCGTCAACCGTACAGGTTGTGTTTCATCAGGTTTTCCCTATCTCATTTCCCTCTATCTTAAGCGGAACAATGATGGTTCTGGCTCGAATTTTGGGGGAGAGCGCCCCGCTTTTGATGGTTGGGATGGTTGCGTTCATTGCGGATATTCCCCAGAATTTAAGCGATCCCGCAACGGTTTTGCCTATCCAGATCTTTTCATGGGCTAAAAATTCTCATGTTGGCTTCTTAGAAAAAACGTCTGGCGCTATCTTAGGTCTCCTTGTTTTTCTTGTTCTTCTAAACGCTTTGGCTCTATTTATCCGCCACCGTATGGAGCGTAAACTGACCCAATGACCCAGAGCCCAAAACTTAAGATTTTAACCCAAGATCTCAACCTTTTTTATCAAGGTCGACAGGCCTTGTTCCAGATCAATTTATCCATTTTTGAAAAACAGGTGCTCAGCCTGATTGGGCCATCAGGATGTGGTAAGAGCACGTTTTTGAGATGCCTCAATCGGATGAATGATAAAGCCGAAGGCATTGCAATTTTCGGCAAGATTCTCTTGGATGGAGAGGATATTTACCTGCCTACGGTAGATGTGGTTCAGCTTCGAGCACGAGTTGGAATGGTATTCCAAAAGCCAAACCCATTTCCAAAATCTATTTACGACAACGTGGCGTATGGCCCAAGAAT
Source organism: Alphaproteobacteria bacterium (assembly GCA_051657245.1). GTDB lineage: Bacteria > Pseudomonadota > Alphaproteobacteria > Holosporales > JBOFFI01 > JBOFFI01. Next base: position 26,360 of record JBOFKI010000104.1, read on the forward strand.
TCACGGCCTTGCCAGGAATCGAAAAGAGCTTGATGAGATTGTGGTCTCTAGCCTTCAGAAAACAGGGCTTTGGACTGAGGTTGAAAACCGGCTAGAGGCCCTTGCAACAAGCCTCTCAGGCGGCCAGCAACAACGCCTGTGCATTGCGAGGGCCATCGCGGTTAATCCTGAAATTATTTTAATGGACGAGCCAACCTCTGCTCTGGACCCCATTGCGACAGCCAGGATTGAAGAGCTGATCGACGAACTCCGAGAGAAATTTACCTTGGTGGTGGTCACCCATAATTTACAGCAAGCAGCCCGAATTTCTCAACAAGTAGCTTTTTTCTCAGAAGGGCATTTGGTGGAGGCCGCAGAAACAGCCCTAATTTTTACAAACCCCCAGGATGAACGAACCCAGGCCTATTTAACAGGCCGCATAACAACAACAAAGGGAGCCCCGCGGTGATCAGCAACCATATTGTAAAGTCTTATGATGATGAGCTTCAGCAATTAAAGTCCCACGTCGCCCAGATGGGAGACTATACCAAGTCCCAGTTCGAAAAAACCCTTGAATCCCTCAGCTCCAGAAACCGAGAAAAAGCGCTCTCTGTGATTGAACAAGATTTCAAGATTGACGCGCTAGAAACAGAGATTGATCAGAAAGCGTTTCAAATCCTAGCACTGCGCCAACCTGTCGCCCTAGACCTGCGGATTGTGATTGCAGCACTAAAAATCGCCAATCACTTTGAGCGGATTGGAGACTATAGCGCAAATATCTCCCGTCGTGTTCTTTTGCTCAACGACCCAGGGATGCTGATACCTGAAATACCTTCTCTGCTTTTAAAAATGGGAGAAAGCATTTGTGAAATGCTCCATCAAGTGCTGCTGGGCATCCAGGAACAAAACCCCGCTATGCTGGAAAAAATATGGAAACAAGACGTTGAAGTAGACAGCCTTTACACCTCCCTTTTCAGGGAATTGCTGACCTATATGATGGAAGACCCACGCCAAATCACGCCCTGCACTCACCTTCTGTTTATTGCTAAAAACATGGAGCGGATTGGGGACCACATCACCAGCATTGCAGAGATTTTCTATGTGAGCATGACTGGAAAACGTTTAGAGGCCTCTCGCCCGCACCCAAGCCGGTGATCGGAGGAAGGATCTTCAGTTAACCCTTGCAACCTTTTTAAAATGTTTTTACAGGGTCTAAAGCATGTTTTTTGGGAACAGGATCAAAACTCACCCAATCCAGAACATAGGTTCCTGCGATACCTTTTAAAAAACCATCTTGGGCCACGATGCGCTCAACAGTTAGCCGTCGTGGTATTAAAAAACAGGAAAATTCTGAAAAAAGACGATGCATCCATTGCCACAGCTGCATGTCAGCTCCAACCCTATAAGAAACAGAAACCGTTGTTAATAAAGCAGATAGATCATCTTTGAAGAGAATTTTTTTCTGGGGCATCAAGCTGAATGACATTTCATCAAATCCACTTTCTTGAGAAAGAGATTTTAATCGATCGCCAAAGGCAAAACGGCTAATTTTAGGAGCATGTAATAAATATTCGAGGGAATTTATGGGAGCTCCCTGTATGAACGAGCGCAAAAACGAGAGGTCTTTTTTCTTTTCTTGTAAGCGCTTCTGAAATTCTTGAGAAATCGATTCATAATAAAAAATTTGATCTTGTAAAGATATCAATCGATATCCAAGTAACACAAAAAAAACGAATCCGATGAAAATTAAAGGAATTATTTTGATTTGAGATATTAATTGCCTCCAGCGGTTTTTGAGTTGGAAGCTTCCTGCGAACCCATCCAAGGCTGATTGAGACTCCGTCAATTTTGCTTTGTTCTCTTTTTTAAAAGCTCCTATGATAAAAACTGAAAAATTCCAGAAACGCTCTAACATCTTTAAAATCCTTTTCTATCGAGGCCAGGTCATCTTTACGATACAACTCGGGTCTGTGTCGTTATTTTCTTCTCCCAAACCACCTGTGAGAAGCCGCGTCGGCTGAGCTCCATAGGGACCGTGGAGAATCTCAAATAAACAGGTTGGAAACTGCTTTTTAAGGGATGTCAAAAAATGATCGAACAAATTTTCTAAATCCTCTGGATCTTTTAAAACAATGGGATAAGCCTCTAAAATTAAGCTTTTTCCGCCATTTCCCCCTGCTTCTTCATGCTGCCAGTCAAAGTGGCGTAACCGCAATTTATCCTGTAAAATCTCAGGTAACTTTTGAAGTACCTCTTCAAGGGATTTTTGAGGGATTGTTAGGGTATTTTCAATCCATAAAGCTTGGCGTAAAAGATCAGCCGAAAAAAGAAACGAATTTAAATGATGATCAAGATCTCTCTCTTGGTACGTAAGAGATTGAAGAGATCCCTGAATGATAGAAAGTTGCTCCTCTAGACGAAAAAAATCAAAAAAAAGATACATCACCAACAAAAACAAACACCCAACAAGGGAAGGTCCACTTTTTGCGTACCAGCGTTTTTTTAAGTAGCTCCGTGGATACCCCTCCAAGGACCATTTTAAAGGCTTTAAAGTAGCCTGACGCGGATATGCAAACGCGAGAGAAAGATTCGCAATGCTTGATTTTCTTGCTTGAAACCCAAATAATTGTTCGATTTGCTCTGAAAAAAGCGTCCAACTTTGCTTGATTTCACTAAACTGAAACGAAGCGTTGAGGTCATCTTCGTGTTGTTTCAAGATCAATAAGTCAATCGTTTCAGAAACCGTACACGCCGTTTTGCTTATGTAACGAAGGGTTCCTTGAATTTCTTTTTCAATTTCTTGGATTTTGTGTGCCTCTTCCCCCACGTTGGGCAACAAGCGAGTTAACACCACGCCCCCCTGATGTAAAATGGTATGTTGAATCAATTTTTTCTCTTCAAAGCTTACAACACATAACCAAGGAGACGGAGACTTGCACAAAGATTCGTGTAATTGCTTGTAAAAGCCTCCCTGAATAAAGATAAAAAGTGAGATATCTTCTATATAACGCTTGCTTTTTTTTAAACTTTTCAACCAAGCTTCAAGCCGCTCTTGTTTTGGGAAAGAGCCAAAAATAAGGCGTTTTTCTGGAAAAAATTGATAGTGCAGGCTTGAGAAAAAAGACTGCTGTCTAAAAAATTTCCATTTATTTCGACTCCATTGAAACATATCCCAATAGCCTAGCTTGTCAGGCATAGGTTCTATTTTTAGAAATTGGCCGGCACCCCCATAGAAAAAATCAATGGGTATATAAGGCTCAGCCTCTAAAAAAGTCATCATAAAATCTGGAGAGTCTTCCCATGCACAGCTGTATAAACGAACTGGAATCTTTTGCTCAAGAACGAGCAAAAAGAGGGTAATTTCGTGCTCCCCAAACAATAAAATATAGCGTTTAGGCGGCGCTTTTTTAGGCATTTGTTGTTTTGAAAACAGCCCTTGCCAAACTTTACGAATCATAGGTTAAGATGCCTCTTGCAGTAAGGATAAGTTTTCGTAAAGTGGCATGAAGAGCGCCGAAATCAGCCACATCATCAAAAGCCCCAAAATAATTAAAAGACCTGGTTCAATTCCTAGGATCAAAAGATTGAGTTTATCTTCTGTTTCTTTAGCATACATCGCGCTAAGCTGTTCCAAGCTCTCTTGTAATTGGCTCGTTTCTTCACCCAATTGAACCATACGAATTAAAAAAGCAGGAAAGAGAAGCGCGCGTTCCAAAGCTTGAGAGAGTTTTTGACCCTGACGAATATCGTCGATCACCAAATCCACCTTAGCGCGCAAATAAGGAGAAAGAAGCGCTGACTTAGAAAGCTGCAAGCTTTGCAACAAATCGATCTGAGAACCCAACAACAATGTTAATAAATCTAAAAAAGGACGTAGCTGCACCTTAAGCCATAAGGCGCCAACTCCTGGAAATTTCAGCAATAAACGGTGCAGCCTCAATTGAACAGCAGCTTTTTTTGAAAAGAAAAAAAGGCTGAAGCCTGAGCCAACCAAAGCACCCAAAACAGTTGTCCAAAGAGATCTATCTTCGTAAAAAGAAATCAACAGCTTTGTCTCCCAAGAGGTAGCAAAATGGCACGTCTCAAAAAAATCGATAAAGGGAGGCACAAGGTAGAAAAAAAGCGTTCCAAACGCACACAGCAAAACCGCCGCCAAGATCAACGGATATCGAAAAGCTTTCTCTAAACGTTTGCGTCTGTTGTGTTGTTGATGGAGGATCTGGATCATGGTCTGTAAGACCGTTTCTAAATTTCCTGATCTTTCCCCTGCAACAACCAAGCTGATTAAAACTGGCCCCATAAATGGAGCTTGTTTTTGGAGTGCCTCTGAGAAAAGAGACCCTTGTTGGATATCCTGCAACAGATTGACAATGATGTTTTGGAAGAACCCCTGAAAAACAGATTGCATCTCATTTAGCGCATGGCTCAAAGAAAGCCCTGCCTTTAAGAAATAGTATAGGTAACTACAAAATGAAATCAGGTCTTGATGCTGATGTTTAGGGCTACGTGCTAAACATTTTTTCTTAAACCAGGATTCGTGCCATGAAATTAATTCCAAACCTTTTTCTTGCAATTTTAGTAAAAAATCACTGGAAGAAGGAGCAAAAATAGTCCCTTTCAAAACGTTACCCTGCTTGTTAAAGGCTCGATAACAATAAACGTTCATGACAGAATCTCCGGCAGCATTTGAGGCAACCCCACAACACGTTTCACCTCATCCAGACTCGTCAACCCTTTGATTACAAGGTCTATCCCTTCTTCAGCGAGTGTCTTGAAACCTTTGCTTTTTGCATGATTTTTAATAGCTTGTCTGGGAACTTTATCCATCAAAAAACTGTCTATCGTCTCATCAAAAACTAAAACCTCAGCCAAGGCGGCTCGCTGACGATAACCTTTTCCCTGGCACTGGGAGCAGCCTTGCGGTCGATAAAATTTGCTTTCTCCTGAAATCCCTAATAGTTTCTTTTCTCTAAGTGTTGGGTCATAAGCGCGCTTACAATGATGGCATAACAAACGAATCAGACGCTGGGCCATAATGCCGCTGATATGACCCGCGCAAAATGCTGGAGAAATCCCAAGATCCATCAAGCGAGAGAGCGCCCCTATGCTATCGTGGCTATGCAAAGTAGAAAACACTTGATGTCCCGTCATGGCCGCCCTTAAAGCCATTTGGGCTGCTTCAGGGTCTCGAATCTCTCCTATTAAAATGATATCAGGATCTTGGCGTAAAATAGACCGAATGCCCTGGGCAAAGCTAAACCCCATTTTTTCGCGGATCTCTGTTTGCCGGATAAGCGGTAGGCAATATTCAACAGGTTCTTCCAAAGTCATAATGTTGACGTTTTCAGAGCTGATCAGCGTCAAGATAGAATAGAGCGCTGTGGTTTTGCCAGAACCCGTTGGGCCCGTAATTAAAAAAAGACCTTCTGGCCTTTCTAAACAATGCTTAAGGCCGCGCATAAGGGTTTGGCTATATCCCAGCTCATCTAAAGGGATAAGAGAATGGCTTTTATCCAGAACCCGAATGACGAAATTTTCTCCGTTAACTGTGGGGTGGCTGGAAACTCGAAAATCAACTTCCCTCCCCATAACTGAGAAACTAAAACGGCCATTTTGCGGCTTGCGTGACTCCGCAATGTCCATGCCCGAAATAATTTTCAACCGCACTGAGAACGCTGTCCAATAACTCTTATGAAAGAAACATGTCGAGGATAAGAGGCCGTCTCGTCGATACCGAACCCTTACAAAGATGCTTTCTGGCTCTAGGTGAATGTCAGAGGCTTCTTTTTTCACAGCATCCAAGATCAGCGCATTCACAAAACGAATGGTTGGGTTTTCCCACCCATGTTCTTCCAAATGGCCTATGTCTGCTTGCACGTTATCGATTTCTTTCAACAACCCTTCCAAAGACATTTCAAAGCCGTGGTAGAGATCAATGGCTTCCAAAATTTCAGCGCGAGAAGCAACCACCAGCTTTAGCTCTGTCGATGTAGGAAGGTAGGGGCGGATTTGATCATAGGCTGTGACATCATCCGGATCAGCCATGGCAATCAGCAACGATTCTTTTTGCCTTGCAACGGGAATCACCAAACAATGCTCTGCAATTTGCCGCGGAATCAAACGCACCAGCTCTGTATCAAAAACCATATTTTGAAGAGAAATTCTTTGAACACCTTTCAGCTCAGCCATCAACGACGTCAACATATTAGGTGTTACAAACCCTAACTCGAGTAACAATGTGTCTAGGGGAGCCCCTGTTTTTTGATGTTCCGTCAAAACAATCTGAATCTTTTCAGACGTTAAAAGCCCTGAATCAACAAAGCGTTCCAAAAGTTCTTGATAGCCAAGGGGGATATGTTCAAAAATTTGCTTTTTCTGATCAAAAGCCAATGCTGACGCGGGCATATCGTATTCTCCCTTAACTGAAAGCTACCCATAGTCTATTTTTTATCATTTTTCCGAAATGTAATCTATTTTTTACAATCAGTCTATAAAAAATGTTAATTTTTTTTTAAATAAATTTTATCTATTATTTCAAAACAAAGGAAAGGGCAAGCAGACAGATATAGTAATCCTTTGATAAATTTGTTACACCTCTTTCCTAAATAAACTGTAGGCTTAAGAAACTATATTAGACTTCTTCGGAAACTATCATTTTGGTAAAAAAAAAGTTAAGCTTTGGTCTGGAGGTATCCATGAAATACGAACAGATCAAAGAGTTGTCATGCGAAAAATTTCGTAGATTGACAGGTGTAAAAAAAGACACGTT
>JBOFKI010000105.1:0-2580 GCA_051657245.1 Alphaproteobacteria bacterium
TAAAAATACCTTGATTCATAGCTTGGTAAAGCTTCAGTAATACATAAGAAATCAAAGCGACAAAGATCTGGATCATCATTGCACTGCGACTTTCTCCCATAAATCTTTTGATTTTGAGATTTTGCTTGAGCCATTTAAATGATAATTCAATGGACCAGCGCTCTTTGTGCCAACCCGCTATGCGCGAGGCTGAAGCATCGAGGGAATTTGTCACAATCCTAAACGGTTCTTCTTGACCCTTTGGATGTTTAATCTCAATGATCCGCAAAGGAATCCTCGCAAGTTCATTCGCTTTTTTCCCACGGGGCGCTTGTGGTTTGAAAGCGTGATCAGTTGCTAATCGACTTAAGGTCGAATCAAAAACGGCAACAACATCGTTGATTTTTTTTTGACTCCTTAAGTTAGCCGAAAACTCAGAGCAGCTCTACTTTTTTAGACATTCTTCATGTTTACCGGACACACATGCGCGGAAGCGGGAATGACAAAGGGAGGGGCGGGCGGGACACAAGAGGAAAACAAAGGGGTAGCCGGAAGGGCAGGAAAAGGCGCGGGCGCGCTCATAAAAAAAGGCGGTCGGAGACCTGCTCAACGTCTCTTTTTAAAGCCTCCCTATCAATTTTGAGGGGCGGATTTGTTGCGTTTCAAAATAGGCTCTAGACGATTCGGTCCCGCGCCCCCGCGCTGAAATCCCAACCTTAAAGCGTTCAGCTGTTTAAAGAAATATTAATATTTTTTCTTTAAGGCAAAAAAAGCTTCGACGAAAATCCAGCGAATACGCCAGATAAACCCTTTCAGATAAATAATTTTATTCTTTTAAAAAAATATAACGCATTTATAAGGGATTAGTTATATGGCGGCAAATCTCCCCCGTTCTAGGTAAAATATCCGTTCGCAAGACGTGCAAAGCGCTCTGAGAAAAAAAGGCACGGATATGCTTATCCATGCCTTTTTTCTTTAAAATCTCAACGCGTTTTGCGAATTGGTGCTTATAGTATTTGCATTATTTTTTTGATTTTTTCTTCTCCTGGTTTTGCTTCTCCTGGTTTTGCTTCTTCTGGTTTTGCTTCAGTTGCTTTTCAGCTGCGTCAGATTCTTGTTTTTCTTTTATTGCTATTTTTTTGGCTTCTTCGGTTTCAGCGTGTTTGATTTCAGCTGCTTTTTTGATCTCCTCTAGGCTCCTTTGTGCCGCCGCGATTTTTTCTTCTTCTTCTTTGATCCGCTGTTTGGCAGCTTCTTCTTCAGTAATTTTAAGTTTCAAATTTTTTTCAGCTTCTTCTGACTCAACGAGCTCTTGATCTAATTTTGTCTGAAGTGTCGCGGTTTTTTCTTTTTCAATTTTGCTTTTTGCTGTTTTAAGAGCGGCAGCTTTGTCTTGGGCTGTTTTTAAGGCTGCTTTTTTAGCCACGTCTTGGGTGCGATTAACTTCTGCCGTTTTAAGTTTTGCAATTTTACTTTGTTCTGCCAAAACTGCTTTATGCGTAATGCTATATTCAGCCTGTTTGAGCGTCAACGCATCCTTTATTTTTTCCATTTCTTCAGTTTTTGTTTCAACGGTTTCTTTTGCTTTAGTCAGTGCATCTTCTGCCTCTTTAAGCTTGGTTTCATAAGCAGTTTTGAGGGAAACGTCTTCTGTTGGTTCAACAAACTCTGTTTTTGCTTTTGCTGCTGCTGCTTTTGCAGTAGCAGTTTTTTTGGCTACATCTTGAAGACGCTTGGTTTCTGCTGCTTTGGTTTGCGCAATTTTTTGAGAAGCTATTTGGATGGCTTTGTTACCGTCCAAAAGCTCTTTTTGCTTTTCAGCGATCTGTGCTTTGATTTCATTTAATTCTTTAAGTTTTTTGGAATCAGGAATTTTAGCTTCCTCAAGCTTTTCTTGGGCAGCGGCAAGCTTGGTCTCATAGGCTGCTTTGGCTTCAGGATTTGGATCTTCTGCTGCTATTCCTAATTTTGCAGGAGAAGGTGCAGCTGTGGGTGTTTTTTTAGCTAAATCTTCAGATGTGGCTGCTGGACCTGAGCCGTTCATAGCAAAAACAACACTTGTAGTTATGAGGGTTGAAATTAAGGACATGGTTAACTTATTATTTTTATTCATTTTTTATCTCCCTAAAAGAATGGTTCCCACATAGATAGCTTCTATTTTAGACAAATGCAACAAAAAATGACAAACCATTGCAAAATAATGTCTATTTGTTTTTTAAAAAACTTATCAGATATTGTGGCGCCGCCTGAGAAAATAATTTTGATGAGGCTGCTTCCTCTTTCCTTTCTCGCGGCGGAAGCGGAAATCTAGGAAAAAGTTTTTTATGGATAGCTGGCGTGAATTAAAGAGAAATTCGCAAAAAAATCTCAACATGCCCCTTTCAGATTCTCATCATGAAATTTTATCAATTATGCAAGGGGCGTCGTTATTGTTAACAACGCACTCAATTAACAGTGCTATATAGATAGTGTCGTCAAGAGATATTAAGCCAAAGTGCCAGGCAACGAATGTGGGTTGCCGCAAGGAAGGAGGAAGTATTTTTAGCGTACCCGCGTGGCTATTCCTCTCCATCGTTTAAGATGCAAGAAGGCATTTTCGAC
>JBOFKI010000106.1:0-2850 GCA_051657245.1 Alphaproteobacteria bacterium
AACGGCTTATTGGGGGAAAGATAAGAGAGCCAGTTATCGATAACCCAGAAAAGGTTTCCCGCGCACAAGACGCCATGATGAAGGCTGGAACAGCTGGAAACCCCTTAGGTTTTCGCTATTGGATTCTGCTGGAAGAAGCCCTTTATCACCACCAAAAAGCACAAACCACGAGCTAGAGAAAGCAAAAAGCGCTTCAAGCTGACTTTAGATGTGTCTTGAGAGGTGGGGTTTTAAAAGAAGCGATGTGGCTTGGATTCATGCCTTTTGAACAGCCTTATTTTGCAACTGAAACAGACTGGATGATCAAGGGGATAGGGATGATCTTGGGACCTATGGAAAAATTTTATTTTTTGGATGAGTTACTCCCTTTCATGAAGGATTTTCTAAAAGTTCGTGATCCGGGGTATCGACGCCTCAAACAACAGATCGAAAAAGCCAAAACGCAATAACCTTTCATTTTTAAAAGGAGCAGATCAAATGGTAAGTTGGAAATTCAAAGGCATGATGCTTGGGTTGTGTGGAATAGTGGGATCCCCCCTGCTTTTTGCAACCAAATTTCAGGTCAAGGTGTTTAATGTAGGCCAAGGCAATGGAATCTTAGTCACTGCGGAGGAGGAGCAGATGGTGGTTGATTTTGGCAGCACCGCTTATACAAAAGAATGGAAAATAAGGCTTAAAGACGACAATTCTTCCAGTGATGGCAGTCAATCCAGCCAAGACAGGCCCTTTCGCCATAAAACTTGTTTTCTGAGCAAACCAAAATACCGAAATCAAAGCTTGAACCCTCCACTAAAAAGCTGAAAAGGGGTGAAGAAGAGGAAGAGGAAGATTATGAGCCACCAAAGGCTCAAAAATTAGACTCTTTTTTCAAAGCTGCAAAAACAAATTTTAAAAGCAACCGCATCAAAACGGTTGTGGTGACTCATGGAGATACCGACCATTACGGGTGGTTGAAAGAATTTTTACAACAAACAAAAGTCGAACATCTGATTTTAGGGGGCCTTCCCAACCATTATAAAGCCTCTTTTTTAGGTTGGGTAGAAGAGCTTTTAAAAGATGAAACCAAAATTTATGTTCCGGCGCTGGCAGACAAAGCCATCACGTCTGTTGAGGCTTTCCAGGATCTTCAAAAACAAAAAACCGTTTTGGCCCACACTTACCATCATCACCCCAAGCATGGGGATTCAAAGTTGGCTTTTTTGGAAGACGCTTTAAAGCTTGCAGACGGGATGAAGATTTCCCTTCTCTCTGTTAATCCTACGCATTATTGGGATGAAGAGGGTGCGCCCGTTCGAACTTCTTTGTCAGCAGACACGAATTCGGACAGTTTGGTGATGAAGCTGAGCCACCAAGCAGGCTCTATGATTTTAACGGGGGATGCAACCGAATTAACCACCAATCGAATTCTCCAGAACTATCGGCATCAGCCTGATTTTCTTCAAACGGATGTTTTGCTGGCCAGCCACCATGGTTCTTCTTTTCAAAAAACCAATGACAGCTTATGGATCCAGGCCACAACTCCTAAACTAGTGCTCATTAGTAATGGCCTTCTCTACGGGCATCCGTCAACAGAGGCCTATGAAACGTTTAAAAAATCTTCTAGGCTTTTGGTGGTGGGTAAGAAACCGCATACGGTTTTTTCGGGTGCAGCCTCCACGAAAGGAGAAGGAGAAGAACGGGTTAGCCAACTGATGCAGCATCGAACCAATCGTGGAATCTATAGCACTCTAACCAATGGAGATTTAACGGTTACCTTTTTAGACGAACGAGATATAAAGCTTGAAAGTGCGTGCTTAAAGAAACCCATTCAGCTTTCAAAGCTTGAACCTGGAACGCCCCTTATTGATGAGGAAGCGCCGAATACACTGAATATCGAAGAAACAGAGGATAGCTTTATTCTGACGCCAGCTCATCAAGCATCAGCGCCGTCTCAACATCCCCCAGCCTCCCCCAAAGCTCTTTTTTGGGAAGAAGAGAATGAAACAAAGAAAACGGTGGAGCGTGAAAGCGAATCTGATAGGGAAGGATCCCATTGATTCTAACGGTGTCCAATAGCGACACGCCCACGCAGCGCGTTGCAAGGGTGATAGCCAAGGGGCTGCCAGCCAGTTTAGAGCCTGTCCGAAGTCTTTGAATAGGCTCTAAAACGTGTGTTCTTGAATCCAAACACGCGCGCTTTCGCGCCGCATCCAGCTCCCCCGCGTTTCTTTTTTTGTCGTTTTTAGGTGAAAAATTTTCGAACAGAACCCATTCTCTCAACCTCTAGTACCATTTTGTCAATTCTTAAGATTTTACCTCAGGTTCAATTTAATCGTAGGAATTTATAATCTGGAGCTAGCTAAATGATCGTTCCCGAAGAAATCTATTGTACGATTTAAGAGACGATCAGTGGGAAAAGATCAAGGATAGCCTGCCGGGTAAGAAGTCAGATCCTGGGAGAACAGCTTTAGACAATCGAAAGTTTATATCGGCGGTGATGTGGGTTGCGCGTAATGGAGCGGCGTGGAGAGCGTTGCCTCCTTGAGTATGGAAAATGGTCTAGCGTCCATAAACGATTCATACGCTGGGCCAAGGCTGGTATTTGGCAGATGATTTTTAATACGCTTGCGGCTGATGCGGATACGGAATGGGTCATGATAGATACGACACTTATTAGGGCTCACCAGCACGCAGCTGGTGCAAGAAAAAAATTTCACGCAGCATGTGATGCCCTTAGATAGTGTCGTCAAAAGATTTTTTTTATGTTAGGATGATATGTAGAATCAATCAAAAAAAGGATTTTTTTATGACAGCTTCTCATCGACGTCACGATATTTCTGATCACGTATGGAGCCTTTTAGAGCCCCACTT
>JBOFKI010000107.1:0-6316 GCA_051657245.1 Alphaproteobacteria bacterium
TTTTGAGCAAGTGTTTTCAAACTTTCTTGACTATTTTTAATGTTGATACGCACTGCCTCAGTCGTTTTGGCGCATCCGTGTAATATCTGTCCCATAAGTCCTCCTTCGAGGGTAATTTCTTGCATGTTACACCATCACACGCTGGGACTATACACCTAAGGCCTCTCCTCAATTAAGCTTGTCAATTTTTCTCAAAAATCTACGAAAACGCTGCTCTTGTCAAATTAATTGAGGAGAGGCCTTATGTATCATCTGGCGTAGCATCTTCATTGTCGGATTTACTTGGATCTACACTGCATCTATGCTTTTACGCATGAAAACGATTGACAATTAAAATATTTTATGTTTCATATAGGCATATTTTTTGCCAAAATGAGGTTTTTTTATGAGAAAAAAATTTTTGTATTCACTGGTTTCACTTCCTTTTTTTGCTTACGCAGGTGGCATTACGCTTCAGAGCTCCGTTTTGACAAAGATTTAGAAACCCCTTTTGGTTTAACGCAAGCATTTTTAGAAGAAAAAATTTCCCCCCTCTCCTTCGGATGGATTGCGTCGAAGCAACCAGGGGAAAACTCAGTTTATACGCCCGAGCAGCTCCAATTAATGAACCAAGCAGAAGACAAATTAAACACCTTTTTTCGAAAAGATAAAATTTATACATGCGGCGAAGTGATGACGGCGATGTGTAACTTTGTTCCAACCGTTCAAGCTGCTGAATTAGACCTTTCCTTTGGAATGATACGTAAACTCCGTCACCTGAAAGACACCTTACACGTTGGGGGAAACGCGTGGCAAATGTCCAACGCTCTGGGTGATTTTTTTGCCCCAGAGCTTATCTCGCGGCTTATGAGCGGTATGAGAGAGGGAAAATTAGGCATAACGAAGTCTCCAAAAGAGCTTGAATCTTTGTCAAAATGGCTGTCCATGGGGTACTATGAAATTTCTCAAACTTATGGTAATTTGCTAAGCAACCGCTATAAAACTGTCAATCGAGACAACATCCTTGAAATTCAAAAACACCATTTCCCCTCCTTAAACTCCACAATAACCCAAAATCTTGATAGGGTGTCTCTTGGGTTGCAGCTGGATATGGGAGAACTGGCCCTCAAAAAACTAAAACTCCTGCAAAAGGCCGTGAAAGTTGATCCAAACAACCTGCAGGCGAAATATCGTTTAATAGAAATGCTTTTTCATGATCCATACGCAGAAATTTTATTGGGGGCTGGCAAGGTGGCTTTTGTGGATTTAAGGAGGCATGTTTCTAAGTCCACACGAAACGCATTGCAAAATTTTAAAATTTCTTCAGAGCACAAAGCAGGTGTTAAGAAATTAATCGAAGGCTATGAGCGTGAAACAGGAAGCAGTTATGTAACCCAATCTAAAAAAACGAAAACCCTCGAGGAAGCTCGTAAAAAACTGAGCTCTTAATCCTGCTTGGCTTCTACCAAAATATCTGACGCCCGCTGAAAAGCGGGGGTTCCCTTGGATAGCGTTTGTTGAGCTCGTTGAGCCTGTTGAACTGCGTAAGTTTTATCTCCTTTCCGAAGGCCCATTTCGGCCAAGGCGAGGGACATCAGGCCCATTTGCTTGGCTTGCCCATAGGCAACACTCAATAAACGCCAGATAAAAGGCTCTTCTTTGTCTTCAGGAGGGAGCTTTTCAAGAAGCTGAATGCCTCGCTTTCGAAGCGTCTCTTGTTGGGATTCAATGAAAATTTGGGCAGCAAGAAGCTGCAGCAATGCCGCCCTCGGTTTTTCCCGCAACGCATGTTCAATTTCCGTAATTGCTTTCGGAATTTGGCGGCTCTCCAAAAAAATTTGGGCTCGAAGCTCGTGAATATAGGGCTTTGGGTTATGCAAATTCCCCGGCTTGAGCTCTGTCAGCAGCCGTTGGCTCTCTTCCAAGGCTTCCCCAAAGCGTGAAGTGCGGTAGAGGGCGATGGCCCTTGCATATCGGTCTTCTGAAGCCACAGGGGGTGAGGTTTGCAACACTGCTTCAGGCCGCATCATATAGGCGGCAATTTTTTTCTTAAGCCACGCAAATTTAACGACCAGTTTGGGGGGCATCGTCGTTTGCTTGGCCAAAGAGAGGCTGTGTTCGATGGCCTCAATTCGATCTTTGCTTAAAGGGTGGGTGCGGGTATAAGGATATTGGCGTGCTTCTGATAGGTCATCTTTTTCTTTAAATTTTTCAAAAACAGCGCGAAAGCCTTCAAGGGGCCATCCGAGTTGCTTTAAAGAACGCAGAGCCGCTTGGTCTGCAGCCGATTCTTGGCCTCGGCTATAACTTAAAAAAGAGCGCTCTCCCAGATGAAGCCCCGCCATTACCCCCGCCATGGCGGCGTCAGGCCTTCCGGCAAGCCCTCCTACAAGGGCTCCCAAAGCTGCGACGGCAACGCCGCGTTGTTGAGCACGTTCCAGCACTTCCAAGGTGCGCACCACATGTTGCCCCGCAAGGTGGCCGATCTCGTGGGCCATGATGGCTGCAAGCTCTTCTGGTTTTTGAGTGAATAAGATCATCCCTGTGTTAAAAAAAATCATGTTCCCCAAAGTTGCGAATGCATTTAGCTCACTGCTTGCGACCACATAGAGGCGGGCTTGTTTAGGGGGAATTCCGGCGGTTCTTAAAATGGGTTCTGAAAATTCTTTCAGGATTTCTTCAATTTCTGCGTCCCGCAGAAAAGTTCCTTGGGTAAATTCAAGGGGAAGAGAAAAGCTTGGGGTGCAAAGAAAAAACCAGAAAACTCCTTTAAACATAAGCTTTTTGAAATGCAACACCCTTTTTTCCTTTTTTTATTTTTTCTCCAAGCGCTCGCAAATTAAGCCGATGGTTTTGCTTATCCCATAAAGGGCAATGAAAGAGCCCATCCGGGGGCCTTCCTCCTGCCCGAGGAGGACTTGATAGAGGCTTTGGAACCAAGCTTTTAGATCAGGAAAACCATGGCGTTTTCCAACTTCGAAAACCTCTTGCTGGATGTGAGCAGCCTCAGCCTCTTCGGGCAGTTTGCTTAAAGTTTCTTGGAGATCTTCCAAAGCAGCCCGTTCCAACGGAGTAGGAGGGCGATAGCGTTTGTGGGGTGCTATGAAATCTTGATAATAGCGCAGGGCAAACCCTACAAGCTCATCCAAAAAAGGCATCGCTTTGGGGCAAGCCCCTGGTGCATAACGGGTAATATATCCCCACAGCACGGCTTTGTCTTGGGTGTGACACACGCTGGCCAGGTTCAGTAGCATGGAAAAGCCGACTGGAAGCTTTTCTTGGGGCACGTTGCCTTGGTGGATATGCCATGCGGGGTTTTCCAGCTGAGCCAAGGGTGGCTGGGTCTCAAATTTTTCACATAAAGAGAGGTAGTCATCCACCTGGCGGGGGATGCTATCAAAATAGAGGCGTTTGGCCCTTCGGGGGGCTTGATACATAAAATAAGCGAGGCTTTCCCCGGGGGCGTAGGCGAGCCATTCTTCAACGGACAGGCCGTTTCCTTTAGATTTTGAAATTTTTTGCCCCTGCTGGTCGAGGAACAACTCATAGCTAAAGCCCTCCGGCGGTGTTTCCCCTAATAACTGACAAATTTGGCTGGATAGCTTAACAGAATCAATCAGATCCTTCCCAGACATTTCATAGTCCACCCCCAAAGCTGCCCATCGCATGCCCCAGTCTGCTTTCCATTGCAGCTTGCAAGCACCACCTGTAACAGGCACCTCCACTGGCTTCCCTGTTTCCGGGTCTGTGTAAACGACGGTGCCGTCTTCAACCCGATAGTGGTCAATTTTCACCTGAAGCACCTGACCTGTGCGTGGACAAAGGGGAAGAAAGGGGCTATAGGTTTCGCGACGTTCAGGCCCCAAGGTGGGGCGTATGAGCACCAAAATAGCCTCGTGCTTTCTCAAAACGTTAAGCAGCGCGTGATCAAATAAGCCGCTTTGATAGCACGCGGTGGAGCTCATAAATTCGTAGTCAAACCCAAAGGTATCTAAAAACGCTTTCAGCCTTGCGTTGTTGTGGTGCCCAAAGCTTTCATGGGTTCCAAAGGGGTCTGGAATTTGGGTTAAGGGTTTACCCAAATGCTGCGCCAGCATCTCTTGTTGGGGCACATTGTCGGGAACTTTCCGAAGGCCATCCATGTCGTCTGAGAAACATACCAACCGTGTCGGTAGATCGCTGAGGTAAGAAAACGCATGGCGGACCATGGAGGTTCGCACAACCTCTCCAAAAGTGCCGATGTGGGGAAGGCCCGAAGGCCCATACCCCGTTTCAAAAAGGACACCCCCTTTTTCAGGTGCGCGGGATGCATAGCGCTTGGCGAGCTTGAGGGCTTCATCAAAAGGCCAGGCTTTCGCCGCTGAGGCCGACTGTTTCCAGACGGCCTCATGTGGATGTGGTTGTTGCAGAACGTTAGAAAAAGAGCGACTCACCCCAAACCTCGATGGTTAAACACATGCTCAAAGCTATCCAAGGTATAGCAAATTCTCTTGCTTCCATCAAGGTGAGTGAAAAGCGTTTTTTAGTCCTTGATTTCTATTTTTGGAAACGGTTGTTTCAACTCCCATATCTTCCAGGGTCCACAAATTCAAATCTGAAATCCTCGGTTGAGATATATCAAACTGCATGGGGAATAGAATAACACGCTTGCCTGTTGAAGGATGTATCATATTTAGAGCCCAATGAGCGCCCGCTTGATCCAAAGGTGCCCAGCTTTGTCCCAGAAATTTCACAACGTTATCCCCCACGAAATAGTTTTTTCCAGTACTCCCATCCCGAACGGTCAGTTGTGCAAACCGAGGATTTCCTGGCGAAGAGAAAAAATGCCCAAATTCATGGGTGCAGACAGCTGTGCCAGCCTGCAATCCACCATACAAAGGTCCATTATAAAATTGATCTTCATGCATCCAGATGTTTCCTGCAACTACTTCGTTATTTGCCGTAAAAGTAGAGGGAGAAGCACAGGATCTATCACAATTTTGTGTATCTCCGTGTGAAATTGTTCTAATAGAAGCATGAATAAGGTAAGGCTTGTCGTTTCCTCGAAGACCCAAAACATCTTTTTTCCACCACTCGATCTGATCCTTACAAATATCTCGAAGGTTTTCTGGCAACACGACAGGACGATTACCTGCATGAGGAAACCCGGGTTTCCAATCATATTGATAGCTAATTTGAAACCTTTGGCCGGCCCCCCAAATTTCACCTTGGGTTTTTTCTCCGGGACATTTTTTTAACCAGCAATCCGAATCTTGAAGCTCTAAATTTTCGGAATATGAGGCTCTTTGTGTATCGTCGGGACATGAAATTTTTTGTGTATAGAAGCAGTAGGGATCAGAAGCAGTGACAGGTGATTCATGCCACGTGCCATCAAATCTCATCCAACACTGTTGGCCTTCATAGGCGTCCTTGCCTTTACACTCAAATTGTTTTCTCATATCTGTCCAACGAATCCCTGAGAATTTGGGCTTCGAAGAAGTTTTAACGCGTTCGGTCGTAAAAAACAGATTTTCCTGGGTTGATATACGGTGTGGTGACAGTGTTGAAGTAGGAAAAACCTCAGAAGTGCTGTTATTTGAATGGGAAACGAGATGGTGTGAAAAGAAACCAGCAAGCCCTCCTAATCCGAGCAAACACAGAACAACTACAAGAACGATTAAGACGTTTTTGTAGGTGAAGCAAGATATCGTTCTCCCGCCTGGTTTTTTAGAAGGATCTGGGTCTAATTCATCGCTGTCGAAGTGATGGCTGGGTTGAGTTCGTTGTGGCAAAGTATTCATGCGAGTAGTCTGCTCATAAACACCCTGATCACCTGCAGAGATTTCATAAGAAGAAGCGTTACCATTATTTGGATCGCGATCCCTTCTAAGGTTTGGGTTCTTTGAAAACGCTATATAATGGGATGCATCCATTACATGTCTGTGAGCCTTCAGCAAACATTTTGTTTCATGAGAAAGCTCATTTGCTGCCATCTTTAACGCAGCTTGTGAAACCATCGCCTCTAGACTAGAATTAGTCATACAGGCAATAATTAAATAATAAATCAATTCTTTTTTTAACACTTTTATCTCTTTATGTTTTATTTTTTACAAATTCTCAAAAATATTTATCTATTTAAGATATTTTATGCAATAGTCATTTTATTAAAAAATGATTTGTTTATTGTTTTGTAAGAATAAAAATAATTGCGATAATTTGACTAGGCCGTGTCCTCAATTGAATTGACAATTCTTGAGAATCTGTTGAGATTTGAGAAAATTTAAGGAGAATTTTTTCAAATGCGTCGCTATGGGTTACGGGATGATCCGTTGGATCGTATCAAGGATTTATTGCCTGG
>JBOFKI010000108.1:0-2136 GCA_051657245.1 Alphaproteobacteria bacterium
CCAAAGCCGCCGTGGTGGTGCTTGCCATGTCTCCTCCTAATCCACAAACTTATGGTCGCTTGAATCTTGGAGAAACAGGCGACGTGCTTGAGATTATCGAAGCCAAAGAGTTTGTAGATCAGGGCGTGACGTTATCCTCCCGGGAAATCCTTTGCAATGCAGGCGTGTTGTTGCTAGATGGGAAGGCAGCGCTCCCCCTTTTAAAAAAGCTGACACCCAACAACTGCGCCCAAGAATATTACCTCACAGACGTGGTAAAGCTTGCGGTTGAAGAGGGTCTGAGCTGCCGTTATGTGAAAGGGCCCTGGGAAAGCTTGCTGGGGGTCAACAGCCGAGAAGACCTTGCTTTGGTTGAGGCTATTTTTCAGCAACAGGCACGTGCCAAGCTGATGGCCCAAGGCGTAACCTTGGTGGACCCTTCCACCGTTTATCTTTCTTTTGATACAGTTGCAGAAAAAGATGTCACTATTCACCCCTTTGTAACGCTTGGTCCCGGCGTCACGTTGGGAGAGGGAAGCGAAATTTTGTCTTTTTCCCACCTTTCCCAAGCCACCTTGGGAGCCCATACGAAAGTGGGGCCCTTTTGTCGCCTACGCGACAGGGTAGAGCTCCATGAGCGTGTAGAGGTGGGAAATTTTGTGGAAATTAAAGAAAGCGTTTTGAAACCTGGAAGCAAGGTGAAACACCTCTCCTATTTGGGGAACAGCACCGTCGGCAAGAAGACGAATATTGGCGCAGGCACCATCACCTGCAACTATGATGGTCATGAAAAGCATGCCACTTATATTGGCGATGGCGTGATGGTGGGGGCCAACACGTCCCTCATCGCTCCCATCACCCTTGGAGAAGGTGCCTTGATTGGTGCAGGAAGTGTCCTCACCCAAGAGGTGCCTCCCAATGCTCTCGCCGTTTCACGAAGTGAGCAAAAAATGATTCCAGAAGGCGCGAAACGCTTTCGTCAAAAGAAGAAAATTTGAAGGGTTTTTTAAAAACCAGAGTTCTAGCGGAGGAACGCAAGATGTGTGGCATTATTGGAATTGTAAGCGAGCAAGACGCAGTGCCGCTTTTGATGGAAGCGCTTCAACGGCTTGAATACCGGGGCTATGATTCTATGGGCATCGCAACCCTTCAGGAAGGAAAAATCCAACGTCGCCGAAGCTTGGGGAAGTTCACTGAGCTTGCAGCGCGCGTCAAACGACAACCTCTTTCTGGAAATTTGGGATTGGGGCATACGCGCTGGGCTACCCACGGGGTTCCTTCCGAAGCGAATGCTCATCCTCACAGCGACGGCAGGGTGGCTGTTGTTCACAACGGCATCATCGAAAACTTTCAGCAGCTCAAAGACGAATTGCTTAAAGAAGGCACTGCTTTTGAGAGCGAAACAGATACGGAAGTGGTGGTTCACCTTTTCTCCCGAGAATTAGCTGCTGGCAAAACCCCTGAACAAGCAGCTGCCATTATCTTCCCTCAGCTCGAGGGTGCTTTTGCCCTGGCTATCTTCTGTCAAGGCTTCCCCAATTTGATGCTCGTGGGCAGACGTGGAAAAAGCCCCCTCGCCGTTGGTATCTCGTCGGAGGAAAATTCCGTTTATGCTGGTTCAGATGCCATTGCCCTCGCGGGGCTTGCAGATAAACTTGCTTATCTGGAGGATGGCGATTGGGGCGTACTGACGCCAGGCTGCATTAAGCTTTATACTTTGCAAGGCGCTCCTGTCAGCCGCACTTTTATTCCCAACCCCGTTCAGCCAAGCACAATTACGCGCCAACATTATCCCCATTTCATGTTAAAGGAGATCCATGAACAGCCCCAGGTGATAGACCGTGTTTATCGAGAATTTGTTGCGCCCAACCGCACGTGGCGCTTCCCAAATTTTCCTTGGGAGGCGGCAGCCCTTCCTCGTCTCACCCTTACTGCCTGTGGAACAGCTTTTTATGCTGGGTTCATTGCAAAATATTGGTTTGAAACCCATGGGCGCCTTTCGGTTGAGCTGGACGTTGCCTCTGAATTTCGCTATCGCTGCCCTCCCCTCCCGGAAGGTGGGGTTACCTGCGTTGTGTCCCAATCTGGAGAAACAACAGACACCCTAGGCGCCCTTGAATATGCCCAAAACCAAGGCCAAAAAGTGCTTGCTTTGGT
>JBOFKI010000109.1:0-2146 GCA_051657245.1 Alphaproteobacteria bacterium
TGTAAGATAGCGTACTTTTAGGCGTTCAAGCCTTATCGCAGGCGTAGTTCTGGCGTTCTTAGAGAGGATTATTGCTGGCATCTATCACCTCTATGCGTTAAAGTGTCGATTCCTAATTTTACACCGTAGCTTTCAGATAGGTAACCATCCGAGATAAAATACGGAAGCGGGGATGACAAGAAGGGCAAAGGAACGATAAAGATACCTTTTGTCAGACACGTTCTATATACCTAGCGCCTAAGGGGGGAGGAGTATTGTAAATTGCCCTGCGTGCATCTTGATGCTAGAAAAATTTTACATTTATCGAACACGTCTCAAATGCGTTAGGCAAGGTCTTCACAAAAAACGTCAGATGGCCTATAAGCCGGGTTTTGTCCCTTTTACAAGGGGATAGTCATTCATCTAGAAGCGTTGTTGCCAAAGCTTTCAAGCAACCGACCCGAACAGCTCAAAGCCCGAAAATAAGCTTTAGGAATTCCTAGACTGTTCCTATTTGGTTTTGCTCCCAGTGGGGCTTGCCCTGCCATTTCTGTTACCAGAAACGCGGTGCGCTCTTACCGCACCTTTTCACCCTTACCTTGCGCTTGCGCGCCCGGCGGTATATTTTCTGTGGCGCTTTCCCTAAGGTCACCCTCGCCGGGCATTACCCGACACTGCATTTCCGTGGAGCCCGGACTTTCCTCTCCCAGTAAAAATTTTCCACCGGCAGCGACTA
The DNA here is from genome assembly GCA_051657245.1 of Alphaproteobacteria bacterium. Classification (GTDB taxonomy): domain Bacteria; phylum Pseudomonadota; class Alphaproteobacteria; order Holosporales; family JBOFFI01; genus JBOFFI01. Next base: position 716 of record JBOFKI010000109.1, read on the forward strand.
TCCAGCCATCTGACATAAGATAATCTCAAGAAAATGAGCAAAAATGTCAATTCAATTTTTATTGTTGCAAATTATTGTCGTTGGCAGATCTTAAAATTTTGAGTATGGTTGTTTTTTCTCTTTTGACATTTAAGGAATTGGGAATGAAAAAAAATGGATTGCTGGTTGAATTTTTGTGTTTATCTGCAACCCTTGTTTTGAGCGCTTGCGACCCCATTACGGTTATTGGGGCTGGCGCTTTAGTGGGGGCAACAGCAGCTGAAGAGCGCGGCATCGAAGGTTTTGCCAGCGACACAAACATTCGCGCAAAAATTAATTATGCTTGGATGACCCATGACAGTAGGCTTATTGATCAAGTAGGGCTCTCTGTTCAAAAAGGCGTTGTGGTATTGACAGGGATTGTCGAAAACCAAAAACTTAAGATGGATGCTGTGAGGCTTGCGAAAGAGACGAAAGGTGTTCTTAAAGTTGTTGATGAGATCAAATTAGGAACGCCGACAGGTTTCCAGGATTATACGCGTGATGCTTGGATTTCTGCCAAACTCAAAACAGCGTTGTTGATGGATGAGCGGATCCGTTCCAGAAACTATAGCATTCGAGCCGTCGATAAAATTATTTATCTCACCGGCATTGCTCAAGATCAGCAAGAACTTGAACTGGTTAAAGCGCATGCCCGCGAAATACCCAATGTTCGCCAGGTTATCAGCCACGTCCAAGTGTTAAAAAAATAGATTTTTAACTAATTTTGAGGGGTTTTGCGACGGATCTCGTGAAAAAACATGACTTTGGAAGATAACTATAGTATGCTGCGGGCTCTGTTTGAAGGTTATTTTTCAGAGTCATTTAAAGGCTTTTACTAAGTGATCCTAAAGTCTTATTTTTTTAGGCGTTTATTTTTTTTTACAGCAACCTCTACCCTTGCTTTAACGGGTGTCATTTGGCTGGCGCAATCCCTTAGATTTGTGGAGCTTATTGTCACCCGCGGTGTTTCTCTGGGGCAATTTTTTTACTTTATCTTTTTTTTACTCCCAGATTTGCTGATTCTTTCGCTCCCCATAGGGTTTTTGGTGAGCGTTTTATTAACCTACCATCGTCTGATTACGGACCATGAAGTTGTGGTGATGCGCTCAGCAGGGTGTTCGGAATATTTTCTGATGGGGCCTGTTTTCAATCTTGGGGGGTTGCTTGCTCTCTTTGTAGCGGGGTTAGCGCTTTATGTGCTACCCCTTTCTTTTCAAAAATTTCGCCAACTTGAACTTGACCTGCGTCACAGTTATTCTAGCGCGATGGTGCTTCCTGGTGAATTCACCACGTTAGGCTCTGTTACTTTTTATGCAGCCCAAAGAGACGAGCAAGGTATGTTGAAAGGTCTGTTTATCCATGACAGACGAACAGCAGAGAGACCTGTGGTGATCACAGCGGAAGAAGGTC
>JBOFKI010000110.1:0-1292 GCA_051657245.1 Alphaproteobacteria bacterium
TTGAATCGGGACTAGGGCCTTTACGCATGTACGAGAGTACACTTGCGCAGCCTCACCCTCCCAAGCATTCACCTCAATTAATCTGAAACTTGGTTAAGCCTGGCGTTCACGTTTACTGTCCGGAAAGGGGAGTTTAAGCGCGAATGTGCGAGGTGTTGCAAAGTTCCATGCGGCAGTTTTCTCCATAAACAAAGCTATCCATGACCTTTGCGCCCGTAAGCCGTTTGCGTTTTGCTCCTCTGATCCGGTTTTTGAATTTATAGAACGCGTCTGGTAAAAGATATGGGTCTAGACTAGCATGGATCAATTTTTCCACATTTTCCATAGATGTTGGAGGAAGTCTTTTTGATCCCTATAATTGAATCTAAACTGGCACTCCTTAAGGTGCAAGAGGAAGTTTTTGTCCGTTAAACCGTTGAACTTTGCCAGCCGTCTCTTCGCAAAACTCCAAAAGCTTTCGATGCCATTCACGTGACACTTTCCTCTGGCGAATTCATCCCTTGAATGAAAAACCCTGTAGTGATCGTATCCATTGAGAATCAAGGCATCATAGGCTTTCCATCCATCGGTGTAGACGGTGCTATAGTAATTCTTTAAATATTTGAGACAATTTTTCCAATCAAGTCTTGAAAGTTTTCGTACCCATTTTGAATGAGAGGTCTGAGGGTTGCCTTGATTTGGTGCCAACAATTCTCGATTGGATTGAGGTCTGGAGAGTAGGTTGGCAAAAACAAGATGTGGCACCCGGTTTTCTCAGCCAGGATGCGGGTTTTAGCTGATTTATGGAAGGCAGCATTATCCAGGATAAGCGTCGTTCCAGGAGATAATTCTGGAAGCAAGATATGCTCAAGCCAGGCATTAAAAACATCTTGATTACAGCCTCCTGTGAATGTAAACGGGGCTATAAAGGTTCCCTTTTTTAACCACCCAAGATACTCACACGTTCTCGCTTTTTGCCACGGACATCGGCAAATACTTTTTGCCCACGGGGGGCTCTCCCATACGCGCGGTAAAGACGGTTATCAACGCCGGCTTCATCAATAAAAACGACCTTATCCGGGTCTAATTTTTGGAGCTTTGCTTGGAAAATAGAACGCGCTTCTTCGTTGCGTTCCTGGTAACGCGTGGTCTTTTTTTTCGCGTTAGGCTCAAGCGCACAACCCACGTGAAAACTGTCTGATATGCCATGTTTAAAGCTTTTCCAATCTCTTTCAAGGTATGATCGGGATTAGCTGAAACGTAGGCTTTCAGCTGCTCTACGTCCATTTTTTGATGAAAGGAGGTGCGCTTTT
>JBOFKI010000111.1:0-6114 GCA_051657245.1 Alphaproteobacteria bacterium
TCGCATCTATCCAATTAAAATTATTAAGTTTTTTTTGAAATTAGCGTGTATTTTTGTTATACTGTGCCCTTATCTATTGGATCACGCTTCAAGTCCCTGGCAAATCATGGCTTTTCAAATTTTTGTAGGCAGCTTTGAAATTGGACATTTTCCTGGATCAGCTATTTTCTATAGAAATTTCCCAGTGCTCAAGCGCATGACGTTTATTTCCATGGGGTTTGCAGGCGCTAGAGCCTTTATGTATGTCATCATTTCTTTTGGATTGATTTATTTGAACCTATGGATGGGTCACTGGGGCTTGTGGGTGTTGATGGTTCCCTCCCTGCTCACCTTCGCCTGGGCTCTAAATCATTTTGAAAAGCTTGACCTGCCTCACAAAAATGCTTCAACCGACGATATGGAAACGCTTCAGGAAGATGTTGTTTCAAAAGCAGCCTAATTGTGTAATACGGCAAATGATCCAAATTTTGTTGGGCACGTGGGGCTATTCGGCGTTATTACTGAATGACCATACATGTTACTTTGATATCTCATCCTGATAACCATGCTTTCTTTTTTATTCAATTCGTTTTAAAAAGAAGAGGATAAAGAAATTTTGTAGCGAGAGTTGATGAAGGAAAAACAAGGCTTTTTTTCGTGGGTGCCGAAGTGGGTTTTTACTCAACGATGGGCAAAGCCAGCTCTTTGGCTTTTATCTATCCTTTGTTTTGCCTCAGGGATAGCTGTTTATGCGATCTCCACAAGGTTTTTATCTCTTTTTCTAATCTCCAATAGCATTTTTTTGCTGTTGCTTATCTTTCTAGTGATACGACGGGTTTTGTTGCTCTGGTTAGAGCGCAAACAGGGCCTTGCAGGCTCAAAACTCCATGCCCATGTTTTAGGCGTGTTCAGCTTACTGGTAATTGCACCAACCGTCATCATGGCACTCTTTTCCTTTTTTTTCGTACATTTAGGAATGCAAGCCTGGTTCAACGAAAAAGTGCAAACGGCCTTGCAAGAATCCAAACTCATTGCCAATGCTTACCTGGGAGAACACCAAAAGGTCATCGTCCACAGTGTTCGAGCCATTGAACGAGATTTAGAACAGGTGTTGGATGAATTGCTGGAAAATCCAGATCTTCTAAATCACTATCTCACCACCCAAGCCCACCTGCGTTCTTTAAATGAAGCTATTTTATTTTCGGGTTCTGGTAAGGTTCTGGGTCGGTCTCGATTTTCGTTTTCCTTAGAATTTGAAGGTATCCTTAACAAAGATTTAAAAGCTGCAGAAAAGGATGTGGTTATCTATCCCAATCAGCAGAATAACCGGGTTATTGCCCTTGTCCAAATTTCCCAAGAAAAAAATGTTTATTTACTTGTAAGCCATCTGGTGGAAAAAAAGGTCTTAGATCGGATTTCTTTGACCCAAGAAGCCGTGGGGGCCTACCAAAATCTTTTGGATGAACGGTCTAGGGTAACGCTTGAATTTGCTTTTATTTTTGCCATGGTTACCTTATTGATGTTGCTCTTGGCTATATGGGGAGGTTTTTTATTCGCAAATCGCTTGGTAAAGCCTATTGGGCGTTTAATTGAGGCTGCACGAAGTATTCAAAAAGGAGATCTTTCGGTACGCATTTTAACGGTTTCCAAGGTAGATGAATTGGAAACTTTAGGGAATGCTTTCAACCAGATGGTCTCAGAGCTAGATAGCCAAACTAAGGCCCTTATAGCTGCAAATCATGAAGTAGATCGCAGGCGAAGGTTTACAGAAAGTGTTCTCTCAGGGGTGTCTTCCGGTGTTTTAAGCCTTGATCGCCATGGCATCATTCATCTCGCTAACACGACGAGCCTTCATTTTTTTGAAAAAACAGAAGCTGAATTAGTGGGAAAATTCCTCCAAGACGTTGCGCCAGAATTGTTGAAATGCCTTGAAGAAGCATTTCTTTCGGAGCTACTTGTATTTGAAAAGCAAGTGGGTGTTGAGCACCATGGCCAATTCTACAGCCTCAGGGTTTCGATCCGAGGGGCTAGGCAGCAATTAGGGAGACTCGAAAGCATTGTTATGACATTTGATGATGTTACAGAGCTCCTTGCTGCCCAACGTAAAGCCGCCTGGTCTGACGTGGCTCGCTTAATTGCCCATGAAATTAAAAATCCACTCACCCCCATCCAACTCGCGGCAGAGCGGCTCAAGAGACGTTATCTCGTTCAAATTGAAAAGGATCCAGCTACCTTCGAAACCTGCATCAACACCATTGTGCGCCAAGTAGATTACATAGGTCGGATGGTGGGAGAATTTTCATCTTTCGCCCGGATGCCCGAGCCGGTTATGGTTGAAAATGATTTTGTGGCGCTGTGCCACCAAAATTTATTCCTCCAAAAAGAGGCATTTCCTGAAATAATTTTTCATTTTGAACCTAAAATTGAAGTGCTTTGGATGGTTTGTGATGCTTACCAAATTGGACAAGTTTTAACAAATCTTCTTAAAAACGCGGCTGAATCTGTTCAAGAGCGTTTAGCTGTATCTCCCCTCCCCCCAGGTGAAATTTGGGTTGAGCTAGAAATTGGTCACCAAGGGTTTCACCTAATATTAACGGACAACGGGGTGGGCTTCCCTAAAGAAGGAAGAGAACGTTTGTCTGAGCCCTATATGACGACAAAAACCAGCGGAACAGGTCTGGGCCTTGCTATTGTTAAAAAAATTGTGGAAGATCACGGAGGAGGCGTTTTTTTAAGAGATCGCAAAGAAGGACCAGGCGCTCAAGTTGTGTTGTTTTTTAAAAAACAAATAAAGGATTCGTAAATCACCATGTCCCTTGATATTTTAATTGTTGATGACGAAGCAGATATCCGAAATTTAGTTGCGGGAATCTTGGAAGACGAGGGCTATCAAGCCCACCAAGCTGCAACACCGGAAGAAGCATTCCAAAGCATGAGTCGCCGTTTTCCTTCCCTTGTTCTGTTGGATGTATGGTTGGGGGACGTGGGAATGGACGGTCTGGGCATCTTGGAGTATATCAAGCAAACCACCCCCAGCCTTCCGGTGGTGATGATGAGTGGCCACGGCACCTTTGAAATGGCAGTCACAGCCATCAAAAAAGGCGCATACGATTTTATCGAAAAGCCTTTCCAAACAGACCGACTTTTACTCGCCATCTGCAGGGCTTTGGAAGCTGCAAAGCTTAAACAAGAAAACGAGGTCCTCAAGCTTAAAGGCGGCGATATGGACGTCCTGCAGGGGAAAGGCCAAATCATGCAAAGCCTTAAAGCAGCTATCCAAAAGATTGCAGTCACCAACAGTCGCGTGTTAATTACGGGCGAGCCAGGGGTTGGGAAAGAGCTATTTGCTCAAGAAATCCATCGACAATCTCCCCGGGCAACAGGACCTTTTTCTGTTCTCAATTGTGCAACGTTGAACCCGGACCGTTTTGAGGAAGAGCTGTTTGGGGTTGAGGGAAACAAGCTGACGCCTCAGAAATTAGGCATCCTTGAGCAGGCCCACGGCGGCACCTTGCTTCTGGATGAAGTGACAGATATGCCAATTTTAACCCAAGGGAAGATTCTACGCGTCTTGCAAGAGCAAATGTTTACAAGGTTAGAAGGTTCTCGGCCCATCCAGGTAGATATCCGCATTTTGGCTTCAACACGCATGGATATTCCCTCCCTTCTTCCCAAAGGGTTGTTTCGAGAAGATCTCTATTACCGCTTGAATGTGGTCCCGCTTCAAATTCCTCCATTACGCAAACGGCGAGAAGATATTCTCCTTTTGCTTGCCCATTGTATGGAAACAGCGGCCGCCGCCTTTGGGCTACCCCCTCGGGCTTTTTCTAAAGAAGCATTGGCAGCTCTTCAAACCTACGATTGGCCAGGAAATGTGCGGGAGTTAAAAAATACCATTGAACGCCTCTTGATTATGGCGCCAGGAGAACCGGGAGAAGAGATTCGCCTGGACATGCTTCCCCCTGAAATGGGGGGTCTGGCCCCCACCATGGTTGAGAAAGATCGCGCAACAGAAATCCTTGGCCTTCCTCTTAAGCAAGCAAGGGAAGTATTTGAAAAACAATATTTATCAGCCCAAATTTCTAGGTTTGGGGGAAATGTATCCCAAACAGCAGATTTTATTGGCATGGAACGTTCCGCACTTCACCGAAAGCTTCGTAGCCTCCACGTGCGTGAGTAGGATTGTGTCTGGGAAAAGAAGCTTCCGCCTTTCCTTATAGAAAAAACGGAAGCTTTCATGAATCAAGTTAGAATTTATACGCCAGAGTTGCGCAGATTCTATTCTCTTTTTGGTTAATCTTTAACGTGTTAGCACCGCTGGTGTACTCTTTTTTCGGATAGTTGATATAGGTATAGTCAAGTCCGATCATGATATTTCTTGAAACCATGGTGTTGAAGCCTAAGCCAAGGCTGAGAGCCGTGAATTTCTCGTTTTTCTTACGAGGGGATCCGTTGACCGTCAGATCCCAACTCCTTTTACACTGAGCAACACCCACCTTAATGTAAGGCATCACGTTTTTAAAGGCTATCCCTAAACGCGCAGCACCCTCAAGCCCACCTTTGTTTTTAAGCTCAAAGCTAGCTAAAACAAGAGCCCCTGTTCCACCAATATTTCCTGAAACCTTTTCTTTACTTTGGCCGAACGTATACCCCACTTCTAAACCAAGATAGATGGGGGTGCTTCCCAGCGTATGCCCATATCCTACAAAAACCCCACCCTTGAAGCCTTTCGGCGTCAAATTAGAATTTCCTTGATGAGTTGAGGTTTTAAAATTTCCAGAAGCTTTTTGAGAACTATAGCCCACGCCACCGCCCAAGTAAAAACCTGAAAAATCAGGAGCTTTTGAGGCAACATTGCTTTGGGGAATTTCAGAGGTTGGGGTTGGAGCCGTTTCTGCAAAAGATGCAGAGGCTGCCAATGTGCACACCAACAAGGCGTATTGAAAAATTTTCTTGTTCATATGGGTTTTATCCTTTATCCAAAAAAAAACAATTTGTGATCAAACAAATGTTGCATTAGGCAAAAAAAGAACTTAAAGTCAATTTATTTTAATGTTTTTTTAAGAAATATAAACAAAAGTTGCAAATATGCAACAATCGATTTTTTGCACAGCTGTGCTTGGTCCTTCCCGTGGAAGATAACGCCTTCGCAAAAACGACAAATTCAAAATAAAATTGATTGATCTGGAATACAAACTTTGCTAGGTTAGGAGCTAAGTTTGGTTGGTAAGTGCTTGAAAAGATTGGATGCACTTGCTTTTTTTGCATAAGACCCGCTGAACTATTTCGCGTCTCTGGAATGAACGTTTCAGGGGAAAATTGCGCGACACCAGAGTGTAACAGCACTCCGATGCCGCTAACCTTCAACGACTCGCACGAGTCATTTAAGGCTAAACAAGATGTTAAACGATTTTTCTTTTCTGGCGCAACGGAAACTTTCGCACCTTCGACACTTTTTCTTCCCATCAAGGGAAGAGGGAGCCTGTTTAGGGCTGGGTGACTGCTTGTTTTTCTTCGGGCTAGCCCTTTGGCTGACCTTAAGCACGCTGTGGGAGGCTGCTGACAAAGGCGACGATTAATACCAAGTTCCATGTTTAATTGATCTAAACGCGCAGAAAAAGGACTAGGGCTTTACGCATGTGACCGAAGTACACTTGCGCAGCCTCGCCCTCTCAAGCATTCACCTCAATTAAGCTGAAACTCGGTTAAGCCTGGCGTTCACGTTTACTGTCCGGAAGGGGAGTCGCGCGAATCCAAAGGCAGCGGCGTCAACGAAGGCGGGTTTACCCTTTTATTGATACAACCCACTAGCCCTTTGTTTCGCCTCAACTCCCAGTCCGAAGGTAGCAGGCCTATGCGTTGCTTAAGGGGTTGCCTTTTCGTCATACTGGGCAGGGGGTGACATCAGACGCCCCCCTTGATAAACAATGTTTTGGAAAACATGACTGGGGAACTAATCAAATTCATACTATTCAGGCACTTTTGAGCGGCGTGTTATACTAATTCCATAAAATAAGATAACAGATTTGTGTTCTGGAAAAATGGTTGTATACTGCTAAGAGATATCCCTTAAATGCACAGAAGGATGAGGTATGGCCGGCGTCTCGAAAGCGGTAGGAGCAGATGTCTTAAAGA
>JBOFKI010000112.1:0-1527 GCA_051657245.1 Alphaproteobacteria bacterium
TTTTGAGCAAGTGTTTTCAAACTTTCTTGACTATTTTTAATGTTGATACGCACTGCCTCAGTCGTTTTGGCGCATCCGTGTAATATCTGTCCCATAAGTCCTCCTTCGAGGGTAATTTCTTGCATGTTACACCATCACAACCTGGGACTATACACCTAAAGACTTTGAAATAGCCTCCTCTTCCGCGGAAAACAACGTGATGATTGCGCACGCTATGATGCTCATCAAATGATTGGGGTCAGTGTGAAGACAGGTTCTGAGACCAAGTTGCTTATCCGCTTTTTCTTGATTTAGCTGCCTATTCTTAACTTGTAGCAAGGTCCATTTCTTTCTCACTTAATACAATCTGCATCCCAAAAAATAAAGCCTTTTTTTCAAAATAGGCGTTTCTCAGATTTTTTAAAATGCGGACATTTCTAACTTGCGCAACCGGACATTATCAAATTGCGCTTACACATCAAAAAAACAATTGACAAACCGTTTTATTTTTTTTAAATTGATTTTCAATTAGATCATTTTTGGAAGTTTTTTACGAATTAAAATGTTAAAAATTTTCTCGCATGATTTTTTTAGAAAGATTTTAAGGCCTTCTTAACGGTTATTTAGAGGTCCCCCTTATTTACCTCGATCGTTAAGATTGGGTTGGGATCCTGTTAAGGGATCCCAACTAAAAAAAGGGCGGCGCTGGTGTATAGTCCCAGATTGTGATGGTGTGGATTGATGGTAAACTTTTCTGGTTCGATTTGCCACATTTTGATCATAAATTCGTAAGCGGTGAAATTTTTAAGTGTTTAAGCCGCTTGGAAAAATTATAGGCATTTACAAAGGTGTAGGGGTGGTGTTTTGAGCTTGTCATGTATTTCATTATGATATACTCAACCGCTTATAAATAAGTTATATTCTTAAAAGAATGAAAAGGTTTATCTGGCGTATTCGTTGGATTTTTGTCAAAGCGTTTTTGCCTTAAAAAATTTGGAGTCGTTAACATTTTCTCAAACAGCTGAACGCTTCAAGCTTGGATTTCAACGCTGGTGCGCTGGTCAAATCATCTGAAATCTATTTTGAAACGTAACAAACACGACCCTCAAAATTGATAGGGAAGCTTTAAAAAGAGACGTTGAGCAGGTCTCCGACCGCCTTTTTTATGAGCGCGCCAAACGCTTGGGGGCGAACAAAAGCGGCATTGAGTGGGCGCTTAGGCGTTGTGCGAAAAAAAAAGCCTCAAGCATCCCAAGGCGGATCCCGTCAAACGGTCTATGTTTTGCCAAAAACTTGAGGCGTTTCGAAAATTTGGACGCTCCATCGTCTATTTAGATGCGTCCGGATTTGCTCACGACATGCTTAGGGTGCGTCAACATTTAATTTAAAAGGTGCTAAAATGATCCCTCCATTAGACTTCTTCGGAAACTATCATTTTGCTAACTCCAGATTATAAATTCCTGAGATTAGATTGAACCTGAGAGCAAACCTTTTGCGTCTGTTTCTATATTTGTCGGAGATAATCTTGAATCTTTTGAGCATTCCCAT
>JBOFKI010000113.1:0-1020 GCA_051657245.1 Alphaproteobacteria bacterium
CTGTGATTATATTTTTGCAATGAAAGATGGACAGATAAAATATGAGGGAACTCCAGAAGAGGTTATAACATCAGAAAAAATTAATGAGATATTTGAAATAGAGGTAGAGGTAATTAAGCATCCTAAAAATCAAAAGCCCGTAGTTATTTTTTTGTGAAAAAATATAAAAAATTGTATTAGTATTCGAAAAAAATACAAAAAAAATAAAAGCTAGACTTAATTTGTTAAAACATGGTAAAATCTATAAAAATTATATTAAATATAAAAAGAAAAGAATGGTGGATTATGAAAAAAGGAAAAAAGATAGGTATAGGAATTTTAGTCTTTTTAGTAACATCAATTTTTTATAGAGAAATTACATTAAAGAATATAAAGACTAAAGAGAACCATGTAGTAATAGAAAATAATATTATATCTACAGATGAGAATATTATTCAAAGTGAAGAGTTGACTCTAGCTGTTGAAACAAAAAATATAATAGAGGAAAAAGAAGTGACAATTGAAACTACTTTAAACTCTGAAAACTTAGCTTCTATTAAAACTGAAGATAAAGAACTTGAAAATCAAATTTCAAAGGAATGGGAAGAACAAGAAGATAAAGAGTTGCTAGCTATTGATGAGAATATTGATTTAGAGGAAAAAATAGTTCTAGAAGATATTGAGTATATTATCAAAAAAGGAGATACAATCTCTGATCTTTCAAAAGAGTATAAAATAAAGAGTGATTATATCTATGCAAATAATGTTGATAAAAATTTAAGAATATTACAAATAGGAAAGAAAATTAATATTCCTACAGAACAGGGGATATTCTATTCTGTAAAAAAAGGAGATACTTTTGAAGCTTTATCAAAAAGATTTGAAGTAGATGCAGAAATAATAAAAGAGGATAACAACATTGATAGACTTTTGATAGGTACAAAAATATTTTTAAGAGAACCTAAAGTTTCAAGATATCTTAATAGTTTTAAACAACAATATGTTAAACAAAACTCAATGGGAAGTTTTACTAACCCTTTA
>JBOFKI010000114.1:0-5577 GCA_051657245.1 Alphaproteobacteria bacterium
CGAAACTTCCTTTTATGGGCCGATGGGTGCGTCACTCCGGTGCTCAGATCCTCATGTACCCTAAGTACATTCCGGTCTTGCGCTCCGTTAGTTCCTGCCCCTCAGTTCCCTAAAAGTGGTTTCGAAAGAGGTCTATTGATTCTACATCTTATACTAGCATGATTCTAATCTTTTGACGACAGTATTTAGGTTTTTCCTGATCCATATCGTGTTGATGTTCTTGCGTGGGATTACTATCAAAAAATTATGTTCCGTCTTTTTTAATATTAAAAGTTACTTTTAAAACAAATAATTACATTATTTTCTTGACAAATTTTATCATTTTTTGATAGGCATTTTTTCAGTTGTAAGTTGGTATTTTTTTTAATCGAGAGTTTTTATGGTACCCAAAGTTTTTTTATTTTTGTTTTTAAGTTTTTTTTTAGAGGGAAGTTTAGTGTTTGGAGTGCCTGGCGAAATGGATATTTCTTCAGGTGAACCTTCTTTTGTTGCGTCACCGGAGGGAAAAAGGTGCTCTCTGAGACTCTTCTTGAAAAACAAGAAAAAGCAGCCTGATGGCACAACTAAAATTTTAAAGGGGTGTTCATCAAAAAGAAATCTTTTTTCTTCTCTAAGTGAAGAATGTTGTACCTTTTGTAAAATTTCCCTTGTAAAATTTGGCGTAGCGCCTAAAAAAAAGATAGTCACGCTGAAAAAGAAGCTTGCTGGAAAAACAACCATCTCGGAACCTGCTTCCGAATTTTCGGAAGAAACAGATGTCGAAAAAAAATTCCTAAGCGAAATAGAAATTGCAGGAGGTTGGGATGGGTTCGCTAAAGAATTATTTAAATTTGCAAAAAGAGAGCTGGCTAAACAAATTTTTGTTCCTTTTCTTGATCGTGAGATCCTGGAAAAAAGCCCAGGCTGAGGGATGGTGCTCCTAGACCTTTTTTGTGGAGAAACGCTGCCCGATTTTCTTTTTTAAGGCAGCGTCTTTGTGTTTTTGGTGTTCTCAAAAATCTCAACGATAAAGCAAATTTTCATTCTTTTTTTTTAGACTTTGGAGCGCAAAATAGGAGGCATATTCGGACCTCTTTTTTTCAAAAAAGGACCTTGCTTCCCATGTCATCGCCCCTTCTAACCCAACACGCTTCGTTATGTTCGGAGTCTATCCGACGCCTTGTTCCCCACACGTGGTATGGGCATGTGACCGCTGTGATCGGTTTGTTGGTGGAGGTATCTGGAATTTCTAAACAGGTCTGCATTGGGAGCACGGTTCATATTCATACTGACTCCCAAGACCCTTTGTGGGGTGAAGTGGTTGGATTTCGGGGAAATGCAGCCCTTATCATGGGATATGGAAATCTGGAAGGTATTGGTCCAGGCGCACAGGTAGATGTTATACGGAGTGGCCAATTAATCTATCCTACAGTTGAGTGGCAGGGTCGTGTTTTGGATGGGCTTGGGCAACCAGTTGATGATAAAGGGCCTCTCCCACAGGGGGATCGTGGCTATGCTCTCAAAGCAGCGCCGCCCCCTGCCCATGATAGGGAACGTGTCTCCCAACGTATTGACCTTGGCATTCGCTCTCTCAACACGTTTACTTCATGTTGCCTGGGGCAGCGTATAGGAATTTTTGCTGGCTCTGGAATTGGGAAGTCTATTCTTCTAGGGCAAGTCACCCGTATGAATCAGTGTGATGTGGTGGTGGTTGGCTTGATTGGTGAGCGCGGAAGAGAGGTGCAAGATTTTCTTCAGGACCACTTGGGAAGTGAAGCGCTAAAGCGTACGGTGATGGTGGTTGCAACCTCTGACATGCCAGCCCTTGTTAGGCGCCAAGCAGCTTACCTCACCCTCACCCTCGCAGAATATTTCAGAGATCAACATCAACATGTTTTATGCGTGATGGACAGCATAACGCGTTTTGCGGCAGCCCAGCGGGAAATTGGTCTTTCTTCTGGGGAGCCCCCCACCACCAGGGGTTATCCTCCGACTGTTTTTTCGGAGTTGCCACGGTTGTTAGAAAGAGCAGGACCTGGAACCAAAGATCAAGGGTCTATCACGGGTATCTTTACGGTGCTGGTGGAGGGTGACGACCATAATGAGCCTATTTCAGATGCCGTTCGAAGCATTCTAGATGGACATATTGTGTTAGATCGCGCCATTGCAGAACGCGGTATTTACCCAGCTGTCAATATCCTCAAAAGTGTCTCTCGGACGATGCCAGATTGCAACTCTCCTGAAGAAACGCTGCTTATCCAAAAAGCAAAACAACTGATGGGTGTTTACGAAGATATGGCGGAAATGGTCCACTTAGGAGCCTATCGGAAAGGCTCTTCTCCAGAGGTAGATGAGGCCGTTCGTCTCTATCCGAAGTTGACGCAATTTCTTTCTCAACAAAAGGATGAGTGTTCAACCTTTGAAGAAGGGTTTGAACATCTACGTCAAATTTTAAGCTCTTGAAGGAGTCTTTTCTGTGGGAAAAAAAACGCTCGGTACGCTCATTCGCCTCACGCGCCAACATTTAGATAATCAGCGGGTGGCGCTTTTAACACTTTCAGAGCAAATCCAGCGGTTGGAAGCGCATATCTCTTTTTTAGAAAAAAAAATTGAAGAAGAAGCCAAAATTCTCCAAAATTATCCAAACTATCAGCGAGATTTTGATGCTTTCAGAAGGCAAATCCAAGACAGATGCGTTGAGCTTGGTGCATCTAAAGCTGATCTTGAGCAAAGGCTTGCGGTGCTTCAAGAAAAAATCACCGACCTTTTTAAGCAGAAAAAATCCTACGAAATTGTTCAGCGCCTTTCTTTAGAAAAAGCTGAAAAACAGCTTCTTGACGCAGAGCAAAAAGCCTTGGATGAAATTTCTAACCAGATTTTTTTTGCTTATTCATCTTAAAAATGGTGGGCAAGGCCCCTCGAAATACTTTGGCTCGCAAGCTGATTATCAACGCCTTTTGAAATGTTTGACGAATTTTTGCGTCCAGCCCAAAGCCCCACGTGAAGTTGGTAACCGCAACAGTATCAAAATCTAATCACCTAACACATTCCAACTTGTCGATAACTCAAAGCTTCCGCCAGATGGGTGCGCTGGATGCAAGCTTGCTCCTCCAGATCTGCTAGCGTGCGAGCCACCCGCAAAAGGCGGTGGTAAGACCTCGCAGAAATCCGAAGTTTTTCACAAGCTTGGGTAAAAAAAGCTTCTGTTTCTTTAGAAAGCCCCAAGGATAGCATCAACAAATTTAAGGGCATGTGTGCATTGAGGGAAAAAGGCCCCCTTTCATCAGGTAGCAGCTTCTTAAACCGAGCTTCTTGGATCTCGCGGGCTCCCAAAACACGCTTTTGAATCACCTCGCTGCTCTCCCCGCTTAGCACATGGGCTTGCTGAAGCTCTTGGAGCCTAACTGCAGGAACATGGAGGATAAGGTCAAACCTGTCTAACAGAGGACCTGAAAGTTTGCTTTGGTAATCCTGCGCGCACAAAGGCGCCCTTCGGCAGGCTTTCTCTGCATCATCCAAATATCCACAGCGGCATGGATTCATCGCTGCAACCAATTGAAAGCGCGCTGGGTAAGTGACATGATGGTTGGCGCGGGCTACGGTAATCTTCCCCATCTCCAAGGGTTGGCGTAAGGCCTCCAAGGATGACCTCGAAAATTCTGGAAGCTCGTCCAAAAATAAAACACCATTGTGGGCCAAGGAGATTTCCCCCGGCTTGGCCTTGAGCCCCCCTCCAACTAAGGCTGGCATGGAGGCTGAATGATGCGGATCCCGAAAGGGGCGAAACCGGATTAAGCTCCCTTCTTGAAGCTGGCCCGCGAGGCTGTGGATCATGCTGGTTTCAAGTGCTTCTGTCGCCGAAAGATTTGGAAGAATGCTTGGCAACCTTGCAGCAAGCATCGATTTCCCCGAACCCGGCGGACCCACCATGAGTAAATTATGCCCCCCGGCTGCTGCAATCTCTAGGGCGCGTTTTCCGCTTTCTTGCCCCTTGACGTGGGCGAGCTCCAGCGGATCTTTGACAGGCTCCTGCAGCTTTCCTTGGGGAGGAGACAAAACCTGAACTCCCTTAAAATGATTGAGAAGTGACAGTAAATGATGGGGTGCTAAAATAGCTAAATCACCTCCCCACGCAGCTTCTCCCCCAGAAGCACCCGGGCAAATCAGCCCCTTCCCTTGGGTTTTTGCATGAATGGCAGCGGATAAAGCACCTGTGACAGGGGTGATGCTTCCATCTAAGCCAAGCTCCCCCAAGATAATGTAATCGTTTAAACAATCTTGGGGAACCACCCCTAAGCTGGCCAATAATCCCAATGCGATGGGTAAATCATAGTGGCTTCCTTCTTTTTGAACATCAGCCGGCGCAAGGTTCACCGTCACCCGCTTGGGAGGCATGGCAAGCCCCATGGCGTAAAGGGCTGAACGAACCCGCTCCCGAGACTCTGTTACAGCTTTATCTGGTAACCCAACCAAAGAAAAACAAGGAATGCCTGATGAAACTTGAACTTGAACATCAATGGCAGTGATGTCCATCCCCTCAAAGCTGACTGTTGCTATATGTGAAACCATAACGCCCTATAACGCCACGCCTAGGGTGGCGGTGAAATTGCCTCTTTTTTTAATCCCTTTATGTTTATTTTTTGGGATTTTTTTCAGCATGTCCAACGGACCTAAAAATGTCAAATATTAAAATTTAATGTAAATTTGATAAATTTTTAAGTGCATGGATGAGAGGGTTTCCCCAAGCGACCATAATCTTTATGCACCGGGTACGCCGTTTCAATTTCACAATTTATGCGCTCGCCCTGATGGATCAATAAATTTGAAATTGAAATTGAAATTATTAAAAAATAGTTCATACTCCCCAAGGAAAAATAGTCAAATGAGGCGAATATATATGAAAAGAATAGGTATTTTATTTTTAACGGGTATGCTCTCGGCTTGTGGCAGCACCTCAAATTTACGTAACGCATCTAATTCTGAATTAGATCTAAATTTGGCAAACTATCGCCGAGTGATCGTGAATGACCTTACAGATAGTATCACTGAGGGTGATAAAAGCCCCCATATCACCACCGAAGGGAAAAAATTTGCAGATATGATAGCAAGTGAAATTATAGCAACAAAGGCCTTTGAAAAGGTTGAAAGAAACGTTCACTCCCAGGAGCCAGCGCTCTTAATTCAAGGAAGCATCATTGAGTGCACTGAAGGCAATCCAGCTTTGCGAGTCATGGTTGGTTTTGGAGCAGGAAGCTCTTGTTTTGACGCAAAAATTTTGTTTAAAGACAACGCCACAAAACGAACCTTAGGAGAGATAGATGTTAACAAAATGAGTTGGGCTCTGGGCGGCATGATAGCGGGTGTCCAGGATGTCAATTCTCACATGATTTCGGGTGCTTCTAGCATCGCATCAGAATGCGCTAGGGCTAAAAATCTATCACAATAGAAAAAACATGACACGGTTAACAAAATTTTGAATGTGCGGTGGACAAGTCTCAGGGCTTGTTCATCGAATTGATTAATTTTTCAAATTATTTGATTCCATAGTCGCTTTTTTTATCTTGGATGAGAGCGTGGGGCAGTAAATAACCCCAGCTC
>JBOFKI010000115.1:0-2684 GCA_051657245.1 Alphaproteobacteria bacterium
AAGTGGGGCTCTAAAAGGCTCCATACGTGATCAGAAATATCGTGACGTCGATGAGAAGCTGTCATAAAAAAATCCTTTTTTTGATTGATTCTACATATCATCCTAACATAAAAAAAATCTTTTGACGACACTATCTAAGACGTGAAGATCATGCGATCATTTTGAATGATCTCTTGACCAAATCGCGTCCTTCTTGCATTGTGTTCTCTTGAAAAAGTTTGATTTTTTGAGAGGAGTTTTGTTTTCATGGCGCTATTGCGGTTTCCAGAAAAAACAACCTTTGATTTTGTAGGGTTTCGAAAATTCTCTATTGGATTTTCTCTTTTTGTAGTTTTGTTGACCCTGGGGGGCTATTTTTTCCAGGGGCTTAAGTATGGAATTGATTTCCAAGGAGGGCTTATGCTGGAGGTGCGCTTTCCTCAAGCTGGTAATCTTCAAGAGCTTCGAAAAGCCATCAGCCAGCAAGTAACATTTGAGGTTTCAATTCAAGAGCTTGGCACAAGCCATCAAGATTTTTTGATCCGTGTGGAGCAAGACCCCCAAGCCCCCCAAGCTCAAACATCCCAAACGCTTCAAAGTATCAAGCGTGTTTTAGGGGACACCGTGGAATATCGGCGGGTAGAGACCGTCGGTCCTAAGGTGGGGAAAGAGCTGATTGTTGCTGGGCTTGTGGCGATTTTCTTCGCTTTAGTGGCGATGTTAGGTTATATTTGGTTGCGATTTGAGTGGGAATTTAGCATCTGTGCTATTGTTGCTTTGGTTCATGATTGCATTGCCGTGTTGGGGCTTTTTGTCCTAACGGGATTTGAATTCAATGAAACAGCTATTGTGGCTATCTTGATCACAGCTTCTTATTCCATCAATGATACGGTGGTGATTTTTGACCGAGTTCGGGAAAATTTGAGAAAATTTCGGAAAATGCCTCTGCCAGAGTTGCTAAACCTCAGCTTGAATGAGACCCTGTCTCGTACGTTGTTGACATCGGGTACGACCCTAGTGGCGTTGATTGCTTTGTATTTTCTGGGTGGGGAGGTAATTGCTAGTTACAGTTTGCCTATTATTATTGGGATCGGGATTGGGACCTATTCGTCCATCTTTTTGGCAGCTCCTCTGCTTCCTTTTTTTAAACTTCAACGGGTTGAAAGTTCTCCCACAAAAACTTAAAAAGAACGAACATTGGGTGTTTTTTAGATTTTATAGCGAGTTAAGGTGATAGGTAGTCTGTGCAAGCTTTACGTTCATTGATCATAGAGTCTCTTCAAGAATTTGCCTCAAAAAAAGATTTGCCTGCAGGGGTGTTGGATTCCCTTTCTTTTTGGATAGAGCCACCTAAAGACCTTCGGCATGGGGATGTGACGACCAATGCGCCTGTGGCTTGCGCTAAAGCTCTGGGTTGCGCACCTCGCGAGCTGGGAGCTTTCTTAGTAGATTGCCTCTCAAAAGCGCCAGATGTGGAAAGTGCTGAACTTGCTGGCCCAGGATTTGTAAACGCGCGCTTCAGTACGTCTTACTGGCATGGTGTTTTAAAAAATTTGCTGAAAGAAGGCGATGCTTACGGTGAGGCCTCCCTAGGGAAAGGAGAGGTCTTTAATGTGGAATATGTTTCCGCAAATCCAACAGGGCCTCTCCACGCCGGCCATGGACGTGTTGCTGTGATAGCGGATATCCTCGCCAATCTTTTGGAAAAAGTTGGTTATAGAGTGGTTCGGGAATATTATATCAACGATACCGGAAACCAAGCCAAAATTTTGGCACACTCAACGTACTTGCGCTATCAAGAAGCTTTAGGGCGTTCTATTCCTGAAATCCCTGAAGGTTACTACCCGGGGGAATACCTTAAAGACGTGGCAGCAGCCTTGGTTCAGCGGGATGGGGACCGATGGCTTGATAAGCTTGAAGAAGTCTGGTTGGACCCTGTCCGCAGCTTTGCGGTGGATTATCTGATGGCTGAAATCAAGGAAGATTTGAAAAAAATTGGCATCTCCCAGGAGGTTTTTTCGTCCGAACATGCCTTGCATGCCTCCGGAGCCTTGGAAGATGCGTGTACTCTGTTGGAGAAAAAGGACCTTGTTTATGAGGGCACCTTAGAAGCCCCCCAAGGAAAGATAGAGGAAGATTGGGAGTCTACGTCGCTGCTGCTTTTTCGCTCTACCCTGTTTGGGGATGACCGAGACAGGCCCTTGAAAAAATCAGACGGGACGTGGACCTATTTTGCAGGGGATATCGCTTACCACTTGGATAAGATAAAGCGTGGCGCGCAGCATTTGGTGAACGTGTGGGGCGCTGACCATGGAAGCCATGTGAAGCGTATGACCTCAGCCGTCGAGGCCCTCACAGAAGGCCAGACGAAGCTTCAGGTGATGCTATGTCAGACGGTTAACTTCTTTGATCAGGGGATTCCGGTGAAAATGTCTAAGCGCGCCGGGACTTTCGTAACATTACGTGATATTGAGGCCAAAATCGGGAAGGATGTGCTCCGGTTTATGATGGTCACGCGCCGTCCTGAGACCCATTTTGATTTTGATTTCGCGAAAGCCGTGGAGCAATCGAAAGATAATCCTGTTTTTTATGTGCAATATGCCCATGCACGGGCTTGCTCTGTGTTGCGGATGGCCCAAGAGCTTTTCCCCCAGATGGTTTTGGATGCTTCTATCCTGGCCGAAGCTTCTTTCGCAGGCTTGGAA
>JBOFKI010000116.1:0-1072 GCA_051657245.1 Alphaproteobacteria bacterium
GCGGCTCTGCTCTTCCACCTCTGCAACATCATAGGTATGGTCATATACATATTTTGCTAGAGATTCAGCGGCCTTTGTCTTAATAGCGTGTTGATCTCGGATATTGCATTCTGCAAGTTCCGGTACTTCATCGTTTAAGATTGCCATCCAATAGGAAAAAGGGGTTTTGTATCCCTTGCTATCCATATCAGCGAAGCGCTCCAACACGCTGTTGGTAATACGGGCTTTCAATGTCTGGCGTTTGCTTGCCATTGTCAGCACCTCCAATTAATGACAGCAAAATTGCTGCCTACGTTATTATTTATGCTGTAAAAACGTAAAAGTATTACAAATAAGTCGGATATTTTTGATTGCGCTGTGTGAAATCTTGAAGAGTGGAGAAGGGGAAGGGGTTCAGAAATGAAAAAAGGGGCTAATGCCCCCGTTTTAGATAAATCCCATATTGTGGATTGAATACATTTTCAAAAAAGATACCGTAATCTGTACGCATACCAGACCCGCTACCGTTGATAGCAATAAATTCACAGAATATACCTCCATAGTCCGTATTGGTTCATTTCATCCGTTGAAAAAGGTTCAAGGTATTTTTCTATACCTTGCTTCCCGACTTTTGAGAAACGATCCAGCGCATCAAGTGCCGCTGTAATCTCTTCGTCAAAATACTTTACAGAGCCGTTTACAGACGATACCCAATAGTAACCCCTGCGGGTATCATGCTTTCGGTAAAAGACCCCGATAAATCGACTTGTGCGCCCCTTGTGGTGATATTTCACAGCATCGGCATAAGAGGCAATCAGAATATTGCTTTCGGCGTTGTTGGTTGGATCGCCGTTTTTGTGGATAACCTTTTTCCCGTTCAGGTCGTGACCACGTAACAGGCAGATAAGACGGTTTAAGCTGCAATAGACTGTCATCACCTTTTTTGCGGAATTTCCGCCCACAATCGGGATTAGCTTTACCCCTTCTTTTGTCTTCTTGACAACAGGGCATACATAGCGCTGACGGCTGCCGCCTGCGTGATACCATGCGTTATTACCGGACAGGCAGACAAAAACAGCTCGGTCTGTGGTGA
>JBOFKI010000117.1:0-5795 GCA_051657245.1 Alphaproteobacteria bacterium
AAAGATGTGTGTTCCAGGTGAAGTTTTTCGATACGCGTTTGAGTCAAAGCTTGAAGGATTGCAGATTCTTGCCAAAGGCCATCTCCCAAATCATGGTTGTAAGAAAGCCTTAACACACGAAGATTTGGCTTGAGAGCCACTTTTTCCAGGATACCCTTAATAAAGGAAGGCTCACCCCATATCAGGTTTCTGCTTAAGTCAAGCTCCTGCAGCGTGTTGGGGAGGCTTCCTATAAGGTCATGAAATTTTCCAGGAGCCTTTCTAATATAGCATCCAACAGAGTTATTGTTAAAACTAAAGAAGCTTAATTTGCTATCCTGTAAAAACGCTTGAAGGTCGCTAAAGGAGCCAGTTGGTTCTATTTCATAATTATAAAATTTTTGGGTTTTATTCAAAGTCAACCTGGAGAGACCTGTCAGGCTTTTGAGCCATTGATAGCATTCAGGAGAAATCACTTGATCGTTTGGTAGCTCTCTTGCTGTAAAACTGTTAATAACTTTCATAAGCCCCCTGAATTTTTTATTCGTTTGGGTGAAGCTGAGCTGATCTCTGGCGGACAGGTGATTGAAGATTTCAAAAACCATGGTATCTGGAAGCGCTTCAATGGGAAATATATCAGGTTGATGTTCTTGAAAGGCTCGCTTAGAAATGGCTTGAGGTGCTGATGGTTGTTGGGCTTCTTCTTGCCCAGGCATCGCGAAGGATGAATTCAATAAAAGCAAAGCAGAATACGCGTACATAAAAGATTTGGCAGAAGGGTTCATTTTTTCTTGTTCCTTTAGAAAAAAGCAATACTTGCCATATAGTTACTTTTATTTTTTATTTTGTCAATATTCTTTTCGATAGAACGATACGATTATGCCCGGATAAATCTTGGATCACATGAATATGTTGAAAAAAAGGCGTTAGAAGCGCTTGAACAGCTGCGCCTTGGGTGTTTCCTATTTCCAGCAGTAAGCAGCCCTGGGGGGAAAGAAGCTGCGCCGCTTGCGGAATTAAATGTCGGTAACAAGCCAGGCCATCGGCTCCACCATCCAACGCCAGCGGGGGATCATAGCATCGCACCTCTGGAGACAAGGCTGAAATTTCAGCTGTTTCGATGTAAGGGGGGTTTGAGACGATCAAGTCCATGTGTGGGCTCAGCTCCAACATATCTGCCCAATGGCCACAGAGCCAAGAGGCCCGCTTGGAAACGCCGAGGGAAGCTGCATTATGCTGCGCTATTTTCAACGCTGCTTGGCTGATGTCAACCCCAATCCCCCAAGCTTGCGGAAACTCCAAGAGGAGGCTCACAAGCAAACAACCACTTCCCGTTCCCAGATCTAAGATGGTTTGGGGTGGGGAGCGATCTTGGAAAAAGCCGAGGGCTTGTTCGACGATACCCTCCGTTTCGGGACGAGGATCAAGGGTATCTGGGCTGACCTCAAACGTGTATTTCCAAAAGCCCTTTGTCCCCCGGATGCGGGAGAGAGGCTCCCCTGCGGCACGTCGTTGAAGAAACGCCTCCACCTGAAGGCATTCTTCCAAGGCGATGGGGGCTTTCAGATGATAAAGTAAATCTAGCGCGTGCCACGAAAGGGCTTCTAAAACAACAGCCTTCACCTCATGGAGGGCATCTTCCTTTGAAAGAGCTGGGAAAAAAGCCTCTGCCCAAACCTGAAGCTGTTCACAGAGCTGCATCGTTTTCAATATTTTCCCCGAGAGGAAGCGGCCAGGCGACATCTGGCGGTAGTGACATTAGGATAGCCTCCACATTGCCCCCCGTGCGCAGCCCAAACTGGGTTCCCCTGTCGTAAAGCAAATTAAATTCCACATAACGGCCCCGTTTGCGACGTTGGGCCTCTTTATCTGCTTGGGTCCAGGGAGTCTGCAGGTGACGCATGACAAGCTCTCGGTAAAGCGGAAGAAAACACTCCCCAACAGCCTTATTAAACGCGAAATCTTTTGGCCAATCTCCGCTGTTTAGATTGTCGTAAAAAATGCCGCCAATCCCACGAGCCTCTTGGCGGTGGGGTAGATAAAAGTAGGTATCCGCCCACTGTTTAAAATGGGGATAATAGGTGGGATGAAAGGCATCACAGACCTTCCTCAGACCTTCGTGGAAATAAGCTGAATCTTCTTCTTTTGAGAAAACTGGCGTGAGGTCGATCCCACCCCCAAACCAAGAACACGAAGTCACAATATGGCGCGTGTTCATGTGAATCGCCGGCACGTGAGGAGAGCGCGGATGGATGACCAGGGAGATGCCAGATGCCCAAAAATGAGGGTTCTCTTGGGCTCCCGGAATTTGCGCCTGCATCTCAGGCGAGAAAGTCCCCCAAACGGTCGAAACGTTAACCCCTGCTTTTTCAAACACATTCCCCCCGAGCAGCGCCATGGTTCCGCCACCTCCTCCCAGCCTTTCCCAAGATTTGCGGCGAAACAGCGGCGAATCTGTAGACGTCCCCAAAAAAGAAGCTTCAATCTGCTCAAGGCCTGCACAAATGGAGGTTTGCAGCTGTTCATACCAAATTTTAGCCTGATCTTTTTGTTCTTGGGTTGGTAGGGGCGTTGAAGCGTGAGATGCGGCATGTACATGGGATGTTGTCATAGACTGTTAGCCCTTCAAAACCGGTTTACGGGATTGTAGCTCATAGAGCGCAATGGCTCCCGCTGTTGAGACATTCAACGTGCTAAACGTGGGAGAAGTTGGGAGAAATGCCAGAACATCGCAGCGCTCCCGGGTAAGCCTTCGCATCCCTTCCCCCTCTGCCCCCAAAACTAGAGCGAGCTTTTCCCCTAAAGAGACCTCAGGAAGAGGAACGGCTCCTTCCTCAGCCAAGCCAATGCACCAAAACCCATTTTTTTTCAACGCGTCTAGGGCCTGGGCAAGGTTGCTGACCACAATGATGGGAACGTGCTCCAAAGCACCCGAAGCGCTCTTCGCAAGGGCTCCTTGAAACGGCGGTGCGTGCTTTTCAGTCAGCAAGAGGGCGTTCACCCCGAGGGCAGCCCCCACCCTCAAAAGCGCACCCACATTGTGGGGATCTGTGACATGATCTAGAATCAGCACCACTGACCTCTCGCAAGCTTGCTCACAGAAATCCGAAAGGCTGAGAGACGGCAAAGGCGCAACACACAAAGCAATGCCTTGATGAACCGCTTGAGGAAATTTCAAGTCCAAGGTTTGCTTGTCTACCTTTTGAATGGTTATTTCTTGGCGTCTGGAAGCCAACCATGATGGGGCTTTTTCAAAAAGATCCGGCGTACACCACAGGTGGTGACATTTTCGTCGAGGATTTTCCAGCGCAGCCTTAACCGGATGAATGCCCCACAGCCAAACCCCTGGGTCTGATTGCTTTGAAAAGGATTTCGTTGATTTTTGATGCACTTTCATCCGAGGATCCATGTGTAAAGAAGTCTCCCCACCATCCTAAAACCAGACGCTTGAAATGTCACCCCAAATGTGGGACTTTGATTATATTTTAAAATTTATCTAATTGACATTTTTTTGCACTCTATTGATAACTGTAATTTGGCTATAGAGTGTGTCTGACAAAAGGTACCTTTATCGTCAAAACTATAAAAAGCTTCGTATATTTTCCG
Source organism: Alphaproteobacteria bacterium (assembly GCA_051657245.1). Lineage (GTDB taxonomy): Bacteria > Pseudomonadota > Alphaproteobacteria > Holosporales > JBOFFI01 > JBOFFI01. Next base: position 3,586 of record JBOFKI010000117.1, read on the forward strand.
TTTTTTCATCTCCCAAAAAGCCACCTACTTGTGCCTCCCAGAGGGTTTTATAAAGCCCGCCTGCCTCAAGAAGTTGAGCATGGGGACCGTCTTCTATCACCTTTCCGTTTTCAAAAACTAAGATGCGATCCATCCGCAGAAGGGTTGAAAGTCGGTGCGCAATCACCAGGGTTGTTTTTCCTTGCATTAATTCCCATAAGGACTCTTGGATGACGTTCTCTGTTAAAGAATCTAGTTGGGAAGTGGCCTCATCTAAGATCAAAATAGGCGCATTTTTCAACATCGCGCGAGCGATGGCAATGCGCTGACGCTGCCCGCCAGAAAGCTTGACGCCACGCTCTCCCACCAGGGCGCCATACCCCTCTGGGAGCTTCATAATAAAATCGTGGGCGTAGGCACGTTTTGCCGCAAGCGCCACCTCCGTTTCTGTCGCATCCTGCTTGCCATAACGAATGTTTTCCAAGAGAGTTCGATGAAAAAGCGAAGAATCTTGGGGAATCACGCCGATGGCTTGATGCAATGAAGCTTGAGTCACTTGGGAAATATCTTGGCCGTCAATGAAGATTTTGCCTTCGGTGAGCTCATGCAACCGAAGGATGAGGTTAGCAAAGGTTGTTTTACCTCCCCCAGAATAGCCCACAAGCCCCACTTTTTGCCCAGGTAACAGGTGAACGGATTTTTCCTGGAAAAGCGCGGGTGCGCCTGGATAGCGAAAAGCCACCTTTTCAAAAACAATCTCCCCTTTTGAAATTTGGAGAGATTTAGCCCCTGGTAAATCTAGTGTTTCTTCAGAGGAAAAAACCGCTGTAAGCGCTTGCTGAATGTTGCCTGTTAATTTGGAAAATTGGGAAAAATCCCGCATCAGCTCCCATAAAAAGTTTGCAATTCCCATGTTAATGCTCACAACAAGCGCAAAATCTCCTACGCTGAGCCAGCCTTTGCTTATCCCTTGAACCAAGAAATAAAGGTTAAGCCCATGCATCAACACGTAGGAATAGCCATAAATGAACCAAATGAAAAAATAGAGCCACTGGAGCTTTTGCTCTGCTTGAACATAATCACGGCATAGCCTGCGAAGGAACGTGAGCTCTTCTTGAATGCGAGCAAACAGCCTGACAGGTAAGATGTTTCCGAAGGTATCTACGACACCTCCTTTTAAGACAGCACCCTTTTCTGCAAAAAGAGCAGCCCGTTCGCGCAAAGGCGAAAAAACGAAGAAGGCTCCTGTCATGAAAACAGCAATCCAACTGAGCATGATCAGCGAAAAAATCCAATTAACTTGCCATAGGGTATAAACTGCAAAAGAAAGCGCAAGAAAATGGCTTAAAAACTTGTCTATTATAATCTGAAAAAATTCAGGGACCCCATTGATGAGGTCCCCCACCCTACCGGAAAGTGTTCCTGTATATTGGTTTTGGTAAAATGTGTGGTTCTTACGTAATAAACGGCTCAAGGCATCATCTAAAACAAAGCCTCGCAACGCGGGGATCATTTTGATTTCAATAAAATAGCCATAAAGACGATAGGAAGTTGATAAGACAAACGGCAAAAATACAAAATAGAAAAAAGGGAGAGCTAGCTTCGACACCAGTTCATGGGCGGGAAATTTGGCCACTCCGTCTAAAATTATTTTCAATAAATAGGGGCGAACGCAAAGATCTATGGCCCATATGACAGCAACCCAAATCATCAAGCAAAGGTGCCATTTGAATCGGTTGATCATGGGCAGAAGGTAAGTTAGCATGGAGGGGTTCAAAGTTAATCTCGCTTAAGTCGAATTAAAAAATGACATTTTGAAAAATGTGTCATTTTCTTCATGAAACTACAAGATGGTTCTAAATTGAGACCGAGCAACTATCCCAGGAACAGCTCTTTTTACCTTTATAAAGGCTTCCCCCCTAAATCCGCCTAGAATACCACTCTACAATGAGGTGGGGTTCCATTTGGATAGGGTAAGGAACATCCGAAAGGGTAGGCGTTCTCAAAAAAGTTCCCCTAGCATGCTTCGCGTCTACCTCGATATAATCGGGCACGTCTCGCTCTGCTGATTGAAGGGACGCCATAACGATGGCATTGTCCTTCGTGCCTTCTTTCATCGAGATCACATCTCCGTCCCGCACTTGATAGGACCCAATGTTTACACGCCTTCCATTAACCTGAACATGGCCATGGTTTACAAATTGGCGTGCCGCAAACACCGTAGGAACCCA
>JBOFKI010000118.1:0-38386 GCA_051657245.1 Alphaproteobacteria bacterium
TGTAAGATAGCGTACTTTTAGGCGTTCAAGCCTTATCGCAGGCGTAGTTCTGGCGTTCTTAGAGAGGATTATTGCTGGCATCTATCACCTCTATGCGTTAAAGTGTCGATTCCTAATTTTACACCGTAGCTTTCAGATATGTAACCATCCGAGATAAAATACGGAAGCGGGGATGACAAAGGGAGGGGCGGAGGGACAAAGTTGTGCTTGGGAATCACAATCCTATGAAATATTTTTTGTTAAATACATTCTATATACAAACAATTGAAAGAATTTTTCATTTTTTACAAATCGTTAAGAAAAAAATTATCTTCTTAAATTCGCCTACAAATCCTTCAGAAAGGATTGGTGGTTGAGTAGGGCGGTGACGCGCTCATCCTTTTCTTTGCTGCCTCGTGAAGATCCAAATTCAAAGGCATAAGCATCCTTGAGGCAAGACCCAAAGATACCCGCAATGGTTGAGATAATCCCTACAGCCTCTCCGGGGAGGGATTCGCGATAAAAAGCCAGGGCTGCCAAGCATAAAATCAACCCGAAGGCTGCAGAAACCACCATAATATCCGCGCGCACATTCCGGTGACCAGACTGTAATAAAGCGATTTCCCTGGCCCTTGCATCGCGTCGATCTTGGTAGAGATCTGCTTCCATCTGGGCAACCGTTTTTTGAAATTGAAGCAGCAGATCAGGGTTGTTTGAAAGGATCTTCAACATCGAAGGCGCTTCCGTTTCACCGGTCAATTGCTTTGCAAAATTGACCACGTTGTGAGCCAGCCTTTCGCCTTCTTCGTTGCCAAGCCAGCGACCAATTAAAGGAACAACTTCAGAAAGGGCGAGGGCAGTGGTTAAAATTTGGCTGAGCATCGTTTCTCCTTTTGGCTTTTTTAAAGTTCTGACAAACCTAATCCATCTTTAACACGGCGCCATGTTTGGCCTTCCCAATAAAACAGCTCAGGTTGTTCCGGAGCATCTAATAGCAAGATCAAAGTTCCCACAGGTGGGTTTTGGGGCAAATCTTCTTTTTCAAAAGGTAGCGCCGTTATTCCCTGGGGCGTATTGGGTTTATCAGGTTTTAGCTCTGGGGCTGCTTTTTTCTGTTCTTTGTCAATCCCCAGTGAAAAAAGCAACGCCCACGCTGCTTCAGAAAAGCTATCTCCGCTGGTGTGGGACGTTTTGCAAACATAAAGCGTGTCTTGAAAAGAGGTGACGTCTAAAAAAGCGTAGGAGGTATTGGCTTTCCACGCTCCTCTAGGGTTCCAAAAAAGCTTGGGCAAGCTGACCGAGCCAAAAAAAGTTCCACGATTGCCCTGAAGGCGCAGTTCACCCTGCTCAACTTGAACTGAAGCCAGCCCCTCTGCATCAGGTGGTGAGGTTTCCAGTGTTTCAAGGCGCGTTGCAAGCTCCCTAAAATTGCCATCCATTTCCTCATGGGAGAGGGGGGCTCCCTTCACGGTACGGTAAATAAGCATGGTTCATTTCTTTCTCTAGTTAGGTTTTACTTCTCCTTTGGGTGCAAAAAAAACATCCAAATAGCTTGGATCATCGGTTGGTTGCTGATATCCAACTGATACATAAATTTCTTGGGCATCTCCTGCGTGAAGCGTTAGGCTTCCATAGCCTTCTTGAAGGGCGGAGGAGAGGTTGAGTCCCTCTTCCTGGGTGGGGGGATCCCAAAAGCAAATTTTTAATTTCATCGCCTCTTCTAGATAGAGAAATGAAATTTTTTTTTGCTGTAGCCAATCATTTGAAAGGGTCAGGTTGACGATGGTTTCTTCTTCATTTTCTGTAAGATCATAGTAAATTTGTTGCATGGTTTCGATGGGGCTTCCCGGTTTATAAGAGCCGCTATGGGGTCTTAAAAGGCGCTCAATGCCAAAGCGTCCAGGGGGGGTGTGAAAAAGTCGGCCATCTTGTAAATAGAGTCTTGATTCTTTGACCAATGAGCTATGCTGATAAGCAAAAGGCTTCCGGTAGATCAGGCTTCCTTGTGTCTTCTCTCCCTTGGAGGCAAGTTCAATCTTAAAGTCTCCAAGGTCCAGTCCGTTAAAGTATTTTGTCTCAAGGGTGAAGGGGAGCTGTAAAGATCCCTTGCCGTCATAACGAAGCTCAATTGCTTCACAGCCGTTGGACTCAAAATTATGTTTGGCAGCAGGGCCATATAAGGCTTTGGGGCTAAACGTTTGGCCATTGATGCGCAACTGTGAAGAAGATTGAATCCCTCGCTCATGGAGAAAAATAGGACAAATCTTGGCCCTTAAAACAACTTTCAAAGGGAATACATCTTGGGTAGACCATTCAACTTCTACATTGCCCTCTTTTCCGCCGATGCTGAGAAAAGGCGTTTCTTGATTGACGGAAGCTGTTTTCGGGGCTTTATAGCCACCGCCTTGGTTAAAAAAATGCTTCATGGTGTTGTCTCCGTTTTTAAAGACGCCCTATCAACCCACTTGACGTGGTGAGTTATAATCAGATCGCACGGTGGCGCGAAGGGTATGCAGCAGCGTTTCCTTTCCTTTGAGTGGTGCAAATTTGAGCTGAAGCTCTGTGGGCTTTTCTTTAAGGGAGGATTTATCAACGTGCCCTGTTGCCTCTATGGTTTTTAAAAAATCTTCTTGCTCTTGGGCTATGTGTTTCAGGTTCAGCTGCTGGATAAAAAAGGAGAGGTTTTGGTAGGCAAGAGTTGCAAAAGGGTCTTCTGGTTTTTGGCTGTCATACCGCTCATAAAAAATCCCTGTAGGGCTTTGCTGAAGCTGCTGGGGCGATGAAACATGGTATCCGGCATCGCTATAGCCAGAATGGCTATAAGACAAGGCGTCCTCCGGTGCTTTTAAGCCTTCTGCGGCTTCGCCTGCTCCTGTGTTTACGCCAAGGGTCACCTCCACCTGCTGGCTTCCGGTTTTGCCCTCTGCAACCATGCGGTAGGCGATCACTTTTCCTTGCACTTTTCCTCCTGGAAGTCTTGGGTCCTCCAGAAAAACCGTGTGGTCCAGGGTCAGGGAATGGAGTTGCTTCCAGGTTCCTGAAAAGGAGATTTCTAAACAGCGTGCCTGATAGGCCAAATAAGTTTTGGCGCGCTCCAGCGCGTGCTCAAAGGCTTGATACCCTCGATCTGTCAAAAAAAAAGACCCGCGGCCAGGAAAACCCAGCGCCGTTGGCAACGGTTTTTTAGTTTCCCAATTCTTGGTTGCAAGCTCTTCTTCAAAGCTGTGAAGCGATCTTCCAAAAGATGTGCGTTGATAGGTCCACCCCTCGTGCTGAATGACGTCGCCTTGTTCATAAACATGGGATGGTTTCCAAAAAGGAAACGAAACAGGGGGGCTGATCTCTTGAAGCCTCACGCGAACGGTTTGTGGAGTTGAAGAGGCCAGTTGCTGAAACAACGGGTGAAGGCGTTGGGTGAGGGTAAAGGTCAGCTTTTCCACCCGCTTTTGTTGATAATCCCATCCCAAAATCAGCCGTGCTTTAAACCAAAAGCGTTTTAAAAAGTGGGTTTCAGGTCGCTTGTTGTGGGGGTTATAGGTTCGAAATCTTCGAGATTGGGTTGGGTAAAGGTTAATTCCTCCAGTTTTGGGGGGCGTCACTTCTTCTAAACGGCTCACCGCAACCCAATAGCCTGATTTTCCAAGGGCCCTTCCAGGTTTTGGCCACGCTTTTTCAAATTTTTTACCGGTGAACGTGTTGATCATTTTTTCGGGAAAAAGATTAGCAATCCGCTTCCCCAAATTTAAATAGCCTCTCACCCGTTGAATCCATTGGGCTTCGAGGGTCATTTCAAGGGAGGTGTGGGGGGTAAATTTAGGTTTAATGCTTAAAGAATCATGGAAAAATTGGTCTTTCAGGTTCAGTGTCTGGCTTCCTTGAAAAAGAGAGCCAAGCTTGACATTCCCCGTAATCCGGTCCACATAAAACACAACGGGTTGAACGTTCATCCATTCATAAGGGTCTTTGGGTGCGTCCGCATCTACAAACAGCGGGTCCCAAAAGGGGTGCTGCTCCAATTCCGCAACCTGTTTTTCAAGCTGTGTTTGCAGATCTTTTGCTTCTGCCGTCAACGTCAGCCAAACACAAGCGGATGCCTCTTCTGTTGAAAACAGGGTCAATTTGCCTTTAAACAAGCAATGGACAGATCCATCTTCCAACTGGGTTGATAACATCCCATAGCGCCTTTGTTGAAAAACATCCAAGCGCTGGAGATCATTTTTAACCAAAATCCGAGCTGTTGCGCCTTTTCCCTCATGTTGTTCCAGATAAAGGGAGAAAATGGACTCATCTTGGCGCAGGTGCTTGTTTGGATCAAAAATCTCCTCCTCCAAAACCCATGCAAAAAAAAACGTCATCTCCGTTTACCTTTCAAAAAAAATGCCCCTCCTTACAGCTGAAGGTGGGGCATTCAAGAGAAAAAAAAGGTAGTCGCTTTTCAATATATTATGAAAGAAAAGGACTTACGAACCCTTAAAAATTAAAATAATTTTTTATAAAATTTTATAACTAAAGGGTTATTCTGAGCACCTTAGCACTTTCAAAGCTTCAAAATTGCAAACGTCACCTCCCACGCGCTTCACGGTATAAAACTCCACATAAGGCTTTGCGCTGAAAGGGTCTCTCAAGGCATAAATCCCCTGTCGGTCCACAATCTGATAGCCTTCTCTAAAATTACCAAACACAATAGAATTGCTTGGGGTGTCTGTCACCAACGCTGGCATATCGTCGCTCACATAAACAGGATATCCCAGAAGGGTTGGGTGCGTTTCCGCAACCGTAGGATGTTGCCAGAAATAGCGTCCACTGGCGGCATCTTTGATGTTGCGGACGGCAGCCTGGGCAGATCGGGACATCACCCAGCAAGCGCCTGGCAAGTAGACGGGTTTAAGGCTATGGAAAAGGCTCAAAATGACAGCAGCTGGGTTGGCTCCCAGGGTACCGTTCGCCCCTGTTTTGACGCATTCCAGTTTTCCCCATTCCCACCCAGCTGCTTCCACCATCTCATAAGCCAAAAATCCTTTGGGTTTATTGTCTCCATCACCCTGGATAAAAGCGTGATTTTCCAAAGAAGCCATTTTAGACGCAATTTTTTCCGTCAGCCATGCTTCCAAATTAATGGCTGCGTCTTCCAACAGGCGTTGGGTGATGCGAGGGCTTGCGTACATTTCATGGACGGGGATGTTGATTTTAGCAATCTCAGGCGAAGCAGTTTCAGCTCGGTTGTCAGTCTCTTTAGCCCAACCAACGGCAGCATCTCCCTTGTCCACCAACAACTCAAGGGAGCCATGGGAGATGGACGTAACCCGTGAGATCTCCCTTAAAAAGCAATGCTCTTTTAAAATGCGATGAATCTCTTGGGAAAGGATATGGGGAATGAAATAGCCGCCATCTTTATCCACGCTGCCGCTCATAGATTTCGTTTCCATGGAGATCAAGTCTTGCTCAGACCCTTTTCGGATATAATCCATGAAAGCGTGTTTGTGGTTAAGCTGATCTGGCTGAAACGGGTTATCTTGGTTTGTCCCCATGAGTGGACGTTTCGAGGAAGCTTCCAGGCGATTAAGACGATCTTGGGTCTGGTCAATAGATTGGTTCAAGCGATCAAGCTTTTGTTCCAAAAGTGGGTCGGCAGATCCTTTGTGTTGGATTTGAGAAAGAACCTGGGCTTGGGTTTCCCGAAGCTCATAAACATCTCTGCCAAGGGTGTCGACGGTTTCTTTTAAAATATTCAAATTTGACATCTGTTTTTCCTTTTGGTTGGTTTATGCGTTACGCACGTCGTGGAGACGTGCTTCTGGGTTTGCGGGGAAGGTGACGAGGGAAATTTCGACGAGGTCTACCTGAAATAGTTTGCGAACCCTTTGGTGGTCATCTTTTTTTGCGACGATGGGCTTGAACCCGATGGAAAGCCCCTCCAAAACGTTCGCTTTCATTAAGGCATAAGCCTCTTGGGCTTGCTGAATTTCCAACAGCAACTGTCCATTGACGAAAAGACCACGGTCGTCTTCTTGGATGTGGGTCCAAAAGCCAATGGGGTTCTCCATCCGGTGCTGCCACAAGAGGAAAGGCCACTTTCCTTTTGTTTTCCAGGTTTTTAAGGAAAATTGGAATGCACCGGGTAGAATCTGGTCACGACAAAAATCTGTCACATGAAAAACGCTGGCATACCCTGAAAATGCACCTTTGGATTCAAGGCTTTTAAGCTCAAGGGGTAGGACACAGCGGTCAAGGAGCTTTTGGTGTGGTTGGGGCATGAACCCTCCTTTGTCAGACAATTTTTAAACTTGAAAAACGCTCTAATATTTTGTTTTTAAAAAAAATTTATGATTTCTAAACAAAAAAATCATATCCTGTAGAAAAGATAAAAAGCAGGGATCAGCGCCATGCAAAAAATCATCTTGTATGTTTTATTAGGTATCACCGCTCTCGTTTTTATTGCTTTTGTGATTGGGGAGATTTTGGTAAAAAGAACCAAAGAGCCTGAGTTTGCCCTTCTACAAGATCATGAAAGCATCCAAGTCAGGCGCTACAAACCCATGATTGTGGCAGAAATAGCCGTGAAAGGTGCGCGCAAAGAAGCCATAAAAGAGGGGTTTCGGGTCCTCGCAGACTATATTTTTGGTCATAATTTGCCCAACGAATCCCTTGACATGACAGCTCCCGTCATCCAGCAAAAGACCGAAGGCAAAGATACTTGGTCAATCCGCTTCGTGATGCCGGAAAAATATACGCTAGAGACGCTCCCAAGACCTGTGGACTGCCGGATTAAACTTTTTGAAATTCCTTCCAAACAATATGTTGTCATCCTTTTTGCAGGATTTGCGATAGAAAATAACCTTGCCCATCATCTCAAAAAATTAGAGGCTTACGTTCACAAAGCCAAAGTTAAAACCCAAAGCGAGCCTTTGTTTGCGTTTTATGATCCGCCATGGACCCTCCCTTTCCTGCGGCGGAATGAGATTATGCTTGAAGTTCAGTAGGTGGAGCTTAAGCCATCATCGTTTCAAAAGCCCAGCCCAGCCAAGGCAAAAAATCCTGTAGATCAGATCGTTCCACCGTTGGTCCCGTCCAAATGCGAAGGCTGGGAGGCATTCGGTTGTGATTGAGCACATCAAATCCAGCATGTTCTTGCTCCAGCAGGCGAGCCAATTTCCCCAGCCAGGCATGTTGGCCTTCAAGGGAGAGTTGCTCAAAACGTGGATCTTTCACCTGAAGGCACACAGCGGTTTTGGAGCGGATTTTTGGGTCTTTGGCCACGAAATCCACCCAGGGTGTTGCGTTGACCCAAGCCTCCAGCGCGGCAAAATTTTTTTGAGAGCGCTCAACTAATTTCGAAAGTCCTCCTAGAGTTTCAGCCCATGTGAGAGCAGCTAAAAAATCTTCTACGCATAAAAGAGAGGGCGTATTCAGGGTTTCTCCCTCAAACAATTTTTCCAACACTTTGCCTTCAAAGGTCATCCGAAAGATGCGGGGTATCGGCCAAGGGGGGGTGTGGGCCTTGAGGCGCGCCATGGCCCGGGGGCTTAGCACCAACATCCCATGGGCTGCTTCACTCCCCAGCCCTTTTTGCCAAGAAAATGCTGTTACATCGAGTCGTTCCCACGGCAGGTGAGTCGCAAAAGCCGCAGAGGTCACATCGCACAGCACAAGCCCCTCTCCCCGGGGAGCAAGCCACGTTTCATCAGGTATCCAAACCCCTGCAGTGGTGCCACACCAGGTTAGCACCTGATCATGATCAGGGTTGGCTTGGTGTCCGTCAGGTAAAAAACCAAAGGGGGCCTCAAAGACGCGCACGTCCTTGAGCCGAAGCTGATGTTGGATGTCATAGGCCCACAGGTTGCTAAAAACATCCCAGGCAAAAACATCCACCGGGCGAGGCCCCAGAAAAGACCAAAGAGCCATTTCCATCGCACCCGTGGTGGAGCCAGGTACGATAGCGATATAATAATCCTCAGGAATTTCCAGAAGCTTTCGGGTTTTTTCTAAACAAGCTTTAAGGAGCGCCTTTCCTTCGCCAGAGCGGTGGGAGCGCGACAATTTAGCGTTTTTAAGGGAATCCCAAGACCAACCGGGATATTTCACACAAGGGCCTGATGAAAAAAAAGGTCTTTTTGGCAAACGCACCGGTTTGGCATGTTGCTCCTCGTCAGGCTTGTCAAATTCAGGCAAACTCGAAGGCATCTGCTTGTTCCTCTGCTGTTGTTTTTTTCACTCATACGCCGATGGTCATGATTTTTCAAGGACCAGTTTTTAAATGTGAGGGAAAATTGATAAAACTAAAAAGCGGACAACGCCTTCTTCTTGCGTCATCCGCTTTTTTTAAAGATTTGATATCATCTCAAACTTCTAGCTTCTTTACCCTTCAAAAAAAATTTTCAAAAGCTCATCCGTCACATGAGTTTTAAATTGTGTGAAGGCTTGGCGAGCTGCCATAGGGCTTCCTTCGGCCAAATTTTCTTCCTCAAAAAGCTCCCAAAATTGTGAAGGGCCTTTTCCTTCAGCTTTCAGCTTTTGAATAAAAGGGATTATCTGCATCAACAAAGCGTTATACATGTCTTCTTCGTTTGTACTTAAAGGCACATCTGGGTGAATGCCAGCTAAGGCTTCCAGCAACATCGTGCGAGAACCGCCTAAACAGGCTGAGTAGCGTCCTTGCCGGATTTTCCTTTGAATAGCCTCTTCGCCGCCAGCTGTTTGGATTTCTGTATTTCTTTCAGTTTCAGACTTCATATCCCAATACATGCGCCAAGGGCCCACAAAACCACCTTTGATAAAGCTCAAAACAGCATCAGAGTCATCTAAGCTTGAGACAGCAGCCGACATGACGTCAATCCTTTTCTGTTGGCCTTCTCTTTGAAGTCGCTTGAATTGGGAAAGTGCATCTTGGCGTTCTTCTGGTTTGAGCTCATCAAAACTTAGGCAAATTCCCTCAAATGTAAGGACATCAAGGGGAGCAGGATTTGGATATTTTTCTTCAAGTTTCTTAAAAGCATTTTCGTAAAAGCTTTCTGTCTCAGAAGCGTGGACCGTCTGGTTTCTGACCTGAGGCAAGCGCCCTTCGAGAGGTATAGCAGCTTCCACAAGTTGTCTCAAAGCCATGATAGCAGGGGTTTCTTCTTCATCTTCTAAGTAACCTAAGGTTCTTTGCAAGTCTTCGCCAATCCATTGTCCTTCAGGAAACAACGTGTTTTGTAAATAAGTGGTAAGACCTTCGTCGTCTAAACCGTCTGGCATTAACAGGTCTGTTTTTTCAAAATAATCGCCCCTTACGCACATCCGAAGCAGCTCGTCCCGATCAAATTGGGTTAAGGAGAGCCATGTTTCAAATTCATCTTTTTCCAGATCGCGTGCTGCGAAAAAAATTGGAGCGAGCACAGAGAAAGATTTTTCATGGGAAGGGGACCATTTTGGGTCGTTGTGTGGTAAAAGTCTTAGAGAACATACAAATTTTTCTTTGTCAAGAAGAGAGTTTAAAAATATTCCCACGGATAAATCATTAGGCAAATAACGTTCTGGGAGACCGTTGAGAAATTCGGCAGCATCTGCTGGTTTGCTTTGAAGAAGTTCTTCCCACTTTATCCGTTCCAGAGGGAGAAAGCATTCCGGGAGACCGTTGAAAAATTCGACAGCATCTGCCGGGTTGCTTTGCAAAAAATCATACCACTTTATCCGCTTCAAAGGGAGAAAATGTTCCGGGAGACCGTTTAAAAATTCGAGGGAATCTGCGGAGTTGCTTTGAAGAAGTTCATACCACTCTATGGGGTTTTGAGGGCGAAAGCCTTCCGGGAGACCGTTGAGAAATTTGATAGCATCTGCCGGGTTGCTTTGCAAAAAATCATACCACTTTATCCGCTTCAAAGGGCATAAATGTTTCGGAAGACTGTTGAGAAATTTGATGGCATCTTCCATGGTATACCCAGGCTTTACCTGCATTAGTTTTTTGCTTTGAAGAAGTTCATCCCACTCTATTCGTTCCGGAGGGAAAAAATGTTTCGGGAGATTGTTGAAAAATTCGAGGGCATCCGCTGGGCTGTTTTGAAGAAGTTCATACCACTCTATGGGGTTTTGAGGGCGAAAGTTTTCTGAGAGATTGTTAAAAAATTTGATAGCGTCTGCTGTGCCGTTTTGAAAAAGCTCATACCATTTTATCCGCTTCAAAGGGCGAAAATTTTCGGGTAGATCGTTGAGAATTTTGATGGCATCCGCTGGGCTGTTTTGAAGAAGTTCATACCACTCTATGGGGTTTTGAGGGCGAAAGTTTTCTGAGAGATTGTTAAAAAATTTGATAGCGTCTGCTGTGCCATTTTGAAAAAGCTCATACCACTTTATCCGCTTCAAAGGGCGAAAATTTTGCGGTAGATTGTTGAGAAATTTGATGGCATCTGTTGCATTGTTTTGAAAAAGTTCATGCCACCTTATCCGATCCAGAGGATGCAAATTTTTTGGGAAACGGTTAAGATAGTCTAAAATATCCTCTGGATTCTTCTTTAGGAAATTATCCCACTTCATGGGCTTGTTAAAGCTCAGATTCTTTGATAAAGGGGCGGAAGATCCCCACGGCTTATCATCTTGCCAGCCTGCCAGCAAAGGATTCGCGGCCAAAAGTTTTGAAAAAATCAATAACCATTTTTTTTGAAACAAATTCAATATTTTAAGGCTCCAAAACATTTAATTAAATTAATAATGTATTAATTGGACATAAAAATATAACAAAATGAAATAAAATCAAAATAATGAAAATAAAAATTTGAATAATTGTATTTTTTTATAATTTAATCAAAATTTAAGAGGGAGCTTTGTCCGGAAGGTCAGTGAAATTCGCCTTCCTCGTTTGAATTGAAGGCCTTGAAAGTTATCTTGCTTCCTGGCTGTAATGCCGTGTTTCCAAGCATGTCTCGCTTCTTGGGTTAAAATTATCAAGCTTCTTGGTTCCAGCAAGTGCGCGATCTTCCCTTGGGTTGGGTGGATAAAATCCATCACTCGCTCTAGCCAAGGCTGAGGGAAGCAATGGTGTTTCCAAAACAAGGAATGCAGTCAATATGGGGGCTAATTCCTTGGCCTGGGAGGTATTCATTCACAATCACTTGATCTGGTGGCGTGTGAAATAAGCCCTTCTCCCAAAGCTTCTTGCACCATAAATTCAGCCAATTTGGCATAGAGCCCAGATATTGGCTGGAATCTAACCGACGGCTTTTGTAGTCATAAACATAGCCATAATGTTGAACCCGTCGCTTAAGTTCCAAAATCCAAGTCTGCGAGTCAATCTCCTCTATCAGCTCATTTTCTTGATCCGGTGTGATAAAACAAGGAAGATAGCTCAATCCCGGGACAGAAAGTGTGGGCTCAAACAAATTGAAGGGGTTCATCTTATTTCCCTAAACCCGCTGCACCTTATAAGATGCTAAAAGCTCTGCTTCAGAATTTCTGCGTTGTTGAAGGCCAAACCGAATCTTGGGGTCTTGTTCAGCGTTTGAATGACAGCGCAGCTCAATCACCGCCTGTTTCAGAGCATCCATATTTTGGTTTTCCGCATACCGCTTCATGTGACCATAAAAGCGTGTTTGCTTGGCGGAAGGAAGTCGTAAGCCTTTGGGAATCAAGGCCTTATCTGTAGAAGGGCCCATCACCAAGCTGGGGGCATTATAATAAGCACTTTCAATGGCAAGGCGTTCATTAGGTTTCAGCTTTTTCCAAATTTCTCGATAGATCCACAGAAGTTCTCTTTCGCGGGTTTCGAGGGAATCTTCCAGCAAAAGCTCAACAGATTCAAGGGTTAAGCTTGCCCGGTTTTCATAAACAGCGTCAAAGGAAACAGCGTCTTTAAACACGCGCGCCCAATCATCCCGGGCCCGTGGAAGCTCCATGTTAAAGCCAACCCCAACGGTGATATTTCCCTTTCCATCATCATAGGCTTCTCGTCGCACACCTTCCCCTGCGATCAAATATTGTCGGCGGATATGTTGGTAAAGGGTCAGGTCAGGGGGGATTAAATCGGGTGCTAAAACATAAAGTTTATCCCTTAAAATTTCTGTTTCTCGTAATGGAAGTGCCATGGTTTTCTCCTCGCTCTAAACTTCTTCTAAGATCATTTCCCACCCAACCGTCATGCCCCATTCATCTGTTTTCAATTGGTAAGAGGCTAACATCATTGAAAGGCAGGGACGATAGCTAAAATAGCCTTTTTCATCTGCGGCTTCCAGGGTAACATCTTGTTTTTCAACAGCATAAATTTTAATAGGTTCGCCAGAAAGGGTCTCCGCCGACCAAGAGTCAGGAACGGGCTCCCGCCCCAGCTTCAGCTTTTGCTCCCGGGGAGCGAGGGGTACGGTTAACAATTGGATGCAGTCAACCCATAGGCGGGTTCCATTCCAAAACGGTTCAAAAGCCGGAGCCACTCGGTCTTGACAGCTGATAGTCGTGCGATATTTTCGGTGTTGGATCCCGCCAAGTTCCACCAAATCTCCGTTAACCGTCCGCTTGAAAGCAGGCGTTTGGATGCAGTGGAGGGTTTGGGTACACCCCCGGGCAGACCAAGCCGGTAAATAATTTTTCTCTCCCCGTTTGTTGGCGTCCAGCCAAAAAACAAGCTCTGTGTCTTGTGACATGGGTTTTAAGTTCCTTTTCGTTGAAGGTGGATCCACGCGCCATAGCTAAGGGACAACGTATGAATCCCCCGGGGGTCCACATCCATGCGTTGCTGAGACAGCTTGAGGCTGATGGCGGAGGCACCTTCCTCCAAAGCAAGCTCAAATTTTGGTGTTTCCAAAAGTTTTTGAAGACGTGCCGCAAGATCTTGAATTTCCTTCAACCCCTGATAAGCGCTCCACACTTTGAGGGAAAAAATGACATGGGCATGTCTCGTGGTTGAAGTGCTTTCCACCCAAGCAAGGGTCACGTAAGGGTAGGGGATATCAGGTGGGGCAACTGTGAAAATGCCTGAAATTTTTTCTGCAATTGCTTTGTCCTTGAGCAAAAAGGTTCGCAGCTGTTTGATAAAGCCATAATCCTGCATCAGGTTTCACCTCCGCTTTGGCGTGCCACCGTTTGAACCGACAGATAGGCTCGTTTGTCATCCACGTCATGTAGCGCATTGATGGGAAATAGGTGTAGCTTGCCCCATTGGATCCAAGCCAGCGGCATCCCTTGATGGGGGCGAAGCTCCAGTGCTCGAACCATCACCTCATAGCGCTCTCCTTTGAACAAAATAGGGTTATGTCCTGTTTTTAAAGATGATTGGGACGTTGGTTCAACCGTGGGAGACGCTATCGGTGTGACAGATCCCCACAGATGAACCTCTAGGGGGGGCTCAAAACGCCACCCGCCTTCTCCATCTGGCTTTCGCTCTCGAAAGCAGAAGACAAGCCGGTGGCGCAGGCTATTCAAGTAAGCTGCCATGGGAGGTGTCTCTCTTTAAGCCAAATGATATTCTTTATGGTATTGAATCCAAGGCTTAATGGCGGTTGATAGGGACAGCTTTGGCTCAGAATTGTCTCTGTTTTCATAAAGGTAAGCAATGGCTGTTAAAATCGCATTGCGAATTGCCTCTGGAATATCGTCTGGGTTCTCCCCAAAGCCTGCTTCATAGGTCACCGTTGCTTTGGTGCTAGATCTCTTAAACAAGGGAAGTTCTAAAGCAATAAAACCTTTTGCCATGTCCAGGTGATATTGATCGGCTCTCAAAAGTTTTCCCTTCACTTTAACTTCTATCACCTGATGAACAGGCCCATAAGGCAAGAAAAACTGTTGGTTAGCGTGGGTATACTGGCATTTCTGCCGAAGGAGACTTTTCCCGGTTGATTCCTGAATCCACTCGGCGGCTGTTTTAATCAAGTGCTCAACCAACGCATCCTCTTCCGTGTGTTGGATGCGCAAATAAGTTTTAGCCATTTCCATAGAAACAGGCAATTGTTTTGCTTTTTCAAGAATTTGAAAGGTCATAATGAGGGAGCCTCCTTCGGATTGTTTAGGTTATAGGGTGTTTTCGACGGTTCCCAAGACATCTCCACCTTCTAAAGGCGCATACCCAAGGGCATGGCGCTTTTCGTTGAGAGTCAAGAAGGATGCTTTATTAACTTTTTCCCAAGTTGTTTCCCGCCGAAGGGCCAGAGCCGGAATAGAATCCGGGTCATAGCTTAAGTGCAAATTTTTCCCAAATTTAGGGGTCAGCCACAGGTTTAAATGATCCAGCACCATATCCAAAAGTGGCAGAATCGTATCTTCCCACAGATGGAAGCGTGCTTCTCGATAGTTTGAGAAGGTGGATTCTCCAGGAACTCCAACCAGCATAGGCGGCACGCCAAAGGCTTGGGCAATATCCCTTGCTGCTAGGCTTTTTCCGCCGATAAAATCCATATCTTTCGGCGAGAGGCCCATTTCCTTCCACTCAAAATCACCCTCGAGAATCATCATCTTGCCGGCATTTTCAGACCCTTCATAAATACTACCCAGGTCTTCCCGAATTTGGGTACGCTGGGCGTCTGTCAACGTATGCCCTGCTGCATCGGGTCTCACCATTAAGGCGCCAGAAGGCCTGCCACCATTTTGGAGCAGCGCCAAGTTGTGTCCCGCAACGGTGTTGTGTAAGTCCACAGATTTAAGGGCAGCTTCCAGGGGGCTCATGCCATACCAATCATTGAGGGGGTTAAAAAATTTGAAATGTACCAGGGGCACATCTTGGGTCGTCCAATTGACAGGAATTTCCCGTTTTTGGCCGTTTACGCTATATTCATAGGCGCTTGGGAAACCATCAGCACCGGGGACAACCCGCACGCGGTCTGAACGTAAGACGTACAGCTCAACGGGGGTTTGTTTCGAATTCCCAGAAACAGACTCAATATAGGCATTTCCAGAGAGCAAGAGCGAAGAAACTAAAGACTCCATAAACAGGCTACCACCTTGAAGTGGATTGGGTTTGTGGAGCAATTCCAAAAGCGGGTGGGTGTCTACCTCTTCTTCTCCTTGGTAGAGAAGCCACGGAACGCTTGCCAAGCTTTTGGCGATGAGGCTGACGGATCGGTACACAATCACATTTTTGCGATAGCCCGCGTCGGTCAACGCGTCATAGGCAACGGGTGTCCAAACTGGCTTCCCAACAGATTGATAAGCAATCAAGGGGGCAAGTCGGCTTGCCTTTTTTTCGAGGGTTGGGGTGATGCTTTTTTTAGAAAAAAAGGATGAAATAAAAGAAGAAAAACGTGTGGGCATGGTAAAGCTCCTTCTTGAAGGTTGAAAAGTTAATTGAATAAAGTTGGGGGTTGTTAAATCCGAAACAAGCCCTATGCATTTTTGTCATCTGGAATAAAGCTTTTTTCGTATAACCTATTGAAATAAATTATTTTTATGTTTTTTGCAGGCGTGAAGGTCGAGGTTTATATGAAGGTCGATGCTTAACTCAGTTTGAGGTGAGCGGGCCAAGCAACGCAAAACACAATAAGATTTTCCCTAGATTCCCGCCTCCCACTTTGTCATTCCCGCGGCGGCGGGAATCCAGTCTACATAGGGTATCTTTTACAAGACGCGTTCTATAAAAAGAGATTTCTTGGCAAAGTTTTGAACCACATCATGTTGCAGTAGTTTCCGATGGGGTCTGCAAGCCTTATAAAAAGCCCTCTTCAAGGAACAGATTTTACAAATTTTTTTGAGAGGAATCATTAAGAATCAGTTTATCAAGCTTAATATAGGCGGGGAGGCTTGAAATTTAAGGCTAGAAATTTGCAGAAGAAATGCTCAACCCTAAAAAACTTTTTTTTCAATGCGTTATTTTTTAAAGTTTTTTACGACTGTATATTATTGATAGCACGTACCCGATCTAACCGTCAACATTTTTACCAAATTTTAATAAAAAATTTTAATTTTTCTATCCCAAGCCCATAAATTACTCTATTAACAACCAACTTCTCAGCTGAATTCGCTTAAGATATTTTTGAAAAAATAGGGAAAACGCCATGGCCTTTTAATAACCAAATCAAATCGCACAACCTCTGTAGACCCTTTTGGAAAAGAAGCAGCTACAAATGCCGCGGTGCGAAGCAGGCGCGCCCGTTGTCGAGCGCGAAGTGCTTCAATGCCTTCCCCCAAACTTGGCCTAGCCTTCACCTCAACCAAAAGCAGCAGTCCTTTTTTTCTAGCAATTAAATCTATTTCTCCTGCTGGCGTTCGAAAGCGGTGTGCTAAAATGCAATATCCTTTTAAGATCAGAATCCAACGAACCCAATTTTCTGCGTGCAGCCCCTTGTGATAATTTTTTTTAAATGTATTTTTTTTGCGCTGGGGTAATTTTGAAAAAAATAAATTAAAAAAACTCAACATATTAAAAGCTTTATTTTCCTTAAAACCTCATCAAGATTAAATTTCTTGATTTTCGCAGCTGTAGTGGAAACATTTTTTTACATTTTCATCGTCTTTAAGCAACTTTTTTTGAACCATGCATTTCATGGTCTTCAAAGAAATGCTGCTGTTGCTCTTCCTTGAGGGAAGGTTTGTCCAATTTTTCAAAAAATAAAACTCCCCAAAAATAGACCAGCGTCACAGGAAGCATCACGACAACCAAGCCAAAATGCCCCATCACTTCTGTTAGGTAAACCATTCCAAAAGACATAACTACATACATGAGGGCCCGGGCTAAAGCATAAGAGAAACTGACGGAAAAAATTCTTTTTAAAACAGGGAAGTGTTTGTAAAAAATAGCATCCCCAGGTGTGCCTCCTGGTCCAAACACAAGTACAACGGTTTGAATGGCCAACAGGTGCCAAGGAGTTGACATGTGGTCCAAGAAAAAGGGTAAACCAAGCAGAAAAGGCACAAAAATTAACCAAGCAACTTTTACAATTTTTAGCGGGTATATTTTATAGCTAAGCTGCGCAAAAACAATGTTTCCAATAACGGCTGTGATGGACGCGAAAAAATTGTGCTGAATCACTTGCTCTGCCGTATATCCAAAAGAGGATTGAAGCACATTTGAGGCGTATACATAGGCAAAGTAAATACAAGGAGGCCACGCGCAAAAAATAAGAAAGAGGGCAAGGCCTGTTTTTTTATTAATTTTTTCTGGGACTGCTGAAATTTTTTGAGCTTTTTTTGCTTCTATGAACTCTGGGGTTTCGCGAAGACGCGTTCTGGCAACAGAACCAAAAAGCGCGATGCTCACACCAATCCAAAAAACAACTCGCCAATTTGCTGCGTAAGTCGTGACAAAAGTTGCGGCTGCAAGGGCCATCATGGAACCAAATGTAGACGAAACAGCAATCCAAGCAACAAGGGGGTACCTAACAGGCGGCTTTGAAATTTCTGTTAAGTAAATCTCAGCTGTTATGATTTCGCCTAGAGATGAAATTCCTTGAATCATCCGGCAAAGCGTTACCCCTAAAGCAGCAGCAACACCAATTTCAGCATAAGTTGGCAAAATTGCCATGATAACGCAGGAAATTCCCATCATCAGGCTTGTTAAAATAACGGTATGTTTTCTGCCAAAACGATCTCCAATATAACCGAAAAGCAAGGCTCCAAAGGGCCTGAATAAGAAAGTTGAACAAAAAGCAAAAGCTGAAAGCAAAGACGCTGTGAATGGATCTGTTTTTGGGAAAAAGAGCTCATTCAACAAAACTGCCATATGGACATAAAGCATCAGATCAAAATATTCTAAAACTGTTCCAATTTGCAAAAGACCCACAGCTTCTTTTTGCTGACGGGTCAGAGAAGAAAAAAAAGACATTTGTGCCAAGCCCCTCAAAATTATTTTTTCTAATGTGAATTTTTTTCCATTAGATATTTGTTTTTTCCAATAGCACAAAAAATCTTTTTTTTACAAGCAGTTTTTTTTAAATTTTTATAAATCGTAGAGCCTGGACTGGCATAAATTTAAAAATATGTTTGAATGCTAGATAGTGTCGACATCACCTAACATAGGCCCTTTTCTCGAAAAGATGTATAACCATACTTTCCAATCACGAGGTGGTCTAATATTCGAATTTCTAGTTGTTTAGCTGCTTCATTCAAAATCTTTGTGATACTAATGTCTGCTTGAGAAGGGGTTGGGTCTCCTGTGGGATGGTTGTGGACTATAATCAATCCGCCAGCTCCCAATTCAAGGGCTCGTTTCATCACTTCTCTTGGGTAAAGGGGGGTGTGGTCAATCGTTCCTTTTTGTTGAACTTCATCAGCGATTAAAAAATTCTTCCGATCTAGAAACAAAAGGCGAAATTGCTCAATTTCGAGATGGGCCATGGTTGCATGACAATAATTTACAACTTTTTCACTGCTGTTGAGCAGCGGTTGCTGGCGAAGCTCTTCCCGCAGCAAACGTTTAACGCCCTCTTGAACTGTTTTTAGGGCTACGACAGAGGATTCTCCCATGCCTTTGACCTTCATCAATTTATCCGGGTTAGCGGAAACGACCGAGGCAAAGCTTCCTCCGCAAGTCTCCAGCAGCGCTTTAGCAAGGGGTTTCAAATCACCCCTGGGTTGGGCTAAAAATAAAAGGAGCTCCAGAATCTCATAATCTGGCATAGCGTGGGCTTCCCCTTTCAAAAAACGCTCCCGCAGCCGTTTGCGGTGCCCCAAATAATGTGGTTTTTGCTTAAATTTAAGCGAAGATTCCATCCCAGATCATCCTAATTGTAGGAATAGTTGTATATTTTACAAAAAAACATACAAAAACAGCGCGAAAAAAGATAGAAAAATTTATGTTGTAAAAATCTAGCCTGCCGAAGCCGCTTTGCGGGTAGATTGTTTAGGAGGGCTCATAGCTTTTTGGACATGCTCTGAAACATGTCGAGAGATGTCATTCAGATGATCTTTAAAAAAGTGGTCTGCTCCCTTGATGAGCTGAAAATCAACACTGATACCTTTTTGGGATGACAAGCGGTTAGACAAGCGTAAGGCCGCATCTTTAGGCACAATGGTGTCTAAATCCCCTTGAAGTACCAGCCCAGAAGTGGGGCAGGGGGCTAAAAAGCTGAAATCATAAAGGTTTGCAGGGGGGCTGACAGAGATGAAACCATTAAATTCAGGGCGGCGCATCAACAGTTGCATCCCAACCCAAGCTCCAAAAGAAAAGCCAGCAACCCAACAATGGAAAGGTTCTGGGTTGTGCGTTTGCAGCCAATCTAGGCAGGCTGCCGCATCTCCCAATTCACCTTCTCCTTGGGAATAAGCCCCCTCCGAGCGCCCCACCCCTCTGAAATTAAACCGCAAAACATTAAAACCCAACTCAGAAAACGTCTTATAAAGCGCAAACACAACCTTATTGTTCATGTTGCCGCCTCGCCGCGGGTGAGGATGTAAAATAAGTGCGACAGGCGCATTCTTATGATTCGTACAATGATAACGAGCTTCAATGCGTCCTTCAGGGCCATTAATCATAACTTCTGGCATAATGACAGATATCCTTTTACATCACCCCAAGAAACCAACCTTGGAATCTAAGACAACTGGTTTGGGTGACATTCTAACTACTAAAATTTTAAACAACGAAATACTCCCACATTGTATCAAAATTTTTTCAGATTTTCAAAGGAAAAATTAATGATATGCTGACACATTTGGGCGATTTTTACACGCCATCCAAGATCCTTGCGTAAAGGCATGATTGAGATAGAAAGTTTATCAAAAATTTCTTTCGCTCTCTTTTTAGGGAATCGAGGGATAGGAGCGCAAGACCGACACACCTGTCGGATCATCAAAGGGAGTTGCGAAAACGTCTATCCAAATCGCCGTCACTGCTTATTCTTCATGGTTTAAAAAAAAGAAATATAGGACCTGATTTTACATGGAAGAACTCTCTCACGTTAAAGTAATTTTTCATAATTTTTTTTTATGAGGTGGTCTTGGCTCTGTCTAGATTTTTGGAAAAAAGCTGTGTAGAATCTCTTGCGGTACTTCCTTTTTTGTTGCTGCAAAAGACTTTGGAAGGGGTAGATCAAATTGAATGTGGTGATTATTAGCGAATGCCTATGATGAGTTTACCAACCCGACGCCAGGCTTCTACTACGGGAGCTGCTGTTTTAGATATAGCGCGTGGCGTTTTAGAAACAGAAAGCAAGAGCCTTCAGACGTTGGCGAGCAGCTTGGATATGCCTTTTAAGGAGGCTGTTGAGCGGCTGTTATTGACAAAAGGTAAAATCGTCTTAACTGGCGTCGGGAAGAGTGGCCATATCGCACAAAAAATTGCCTCCACGCTTTCCTCCACAGGAACCCCCGCTTGCTTCCTCCATCCAACGGAGGCTAACCACGGAGATTTGGGCTTTTTATCCTCGACGGATGCACTGATTGTCCTATCAAATTCAGGAGAAACCCAAGAGCTTTACCATTTGTTGATTTATGCAAATCAGCTGGATCTTTTTTCTGTCCTGATTACATCCCGCCCAGAGAGCAAGCTTGCCAAGCTTTGCAAGGGGGTGTTGGTGCTTCCATCTCTTCCAGAAGCATGCCCCATGGGGCTTGCACCCACCACGTCAACAACCATGATGTTGGGTTTGGGGGATGCCCTTGCGGCAGCCCTTCTTCATTTACACTCTTTTGAACCTGGAGATTATCGGGAGCGCCACCCGGGAGGCGCCTTGGGGCGTAAACTTTGTGCGGTTGTAGAAGTGATGCGGCCCGTGGATGAAATTCCTTTTTTATCGGTTAAGGCTCCTTTCCAAGAAGCCCTTTTTGCCATGGCCCAAAACAGATTAGATTGTGTGCTGGTGGGAGATTCGCTTGAGCATGCCTCTGTCTTATGCTTGGAAGATGTTTCGTTTTCAACTCCTCCTCAAATGCTTTTAAAAGAGCTTCCCCTAAAGCCGCTTGTGCCTGTTTTTCATCTGACGCTTATCAAGGATGCCCAAGCCTTAATGCGTCAGGAAGCGGTTGGTCTGTTGAAAGTTGTAGATGCTGAACAGACATTACTTGGTTTTGTTCATGCACAAAATTGCGCATTATAAAGAAAGGGCTGAAGGTCATTAGCATGGATTTAAACCATACTAAAATTTACGCTGTTCTTGTCTTGTTTGCGAAGCGCTTCTTCGTTTGTTCGTTTTTGTTTTTTATCGTGTTTTTGATGGGATGGCCTTTTGCCCAATCCTTCTTTTCAAAAGCTGGGTCTGGAGAAGTGCCCACGAAATTCTCAGTCTTAAAAAACACCATGGAAGCCCCCCGCTTTATCTCTGAAACCGATCAAGGAGATGGCTATGAAGTGTGGGCAAGCCAAGCTCAAGACGTCTTATCTGAGCGAATTTGTCTGATTAATCCGGAGGGTAAAGTGACAAGGACAGGAGGACATTGGATTACGCTGAAAGCTGAACAGGGGGAATTTCGAAAAAAAGAAGGCTTACTAACCCTTGATCGCCAGGTAGCCCTCCAGGATGTTTTAGGTTATCAGCTTCAAACAAAGATGGCCACGGTGGATCTTAAAGCTAAACACGTGGAGGGGGATTATCCTGTGCAAGCATCAGGCCCAACGGGTGCTGCATCGGCGGATGGTTTTTCTCTTCAAGAAGAAGGGCAGGGGCATATTTTGGTGTTGAAGGGGAATGCGCGCCTGGTTATCAATCCCCATCCTTCAGTCGTTAAATAGAGCTATGGGGACTGATTGCTCATCCCTTGAAACGAGATTCAAGATAAGCTTGTTTGGGCGCTTTAAATGGATTCAGCTTTTTTTCTGGATGAGTCTGGGAATGGTTTTTGAGCCCTATTCAGTTTTTGCGGCTTTAACAAGCCCACAGCCCCTTCGAGCAGCACCTTCCATTCAGGAAGCCTTCCCTGTTTTAATTGATGCAGAAAAGGAAATTCGGTGCGATGATCTGAAAAATGTATGTACGGCGTCCCAAAATGTTCGAGTTCAAAGGGGAGACATGATGCTTTTCTCAGATACCCTCTCGGCCCATTTCTCAAAGCCTTTGTCTGATCCAGATCGAGAATTAACTCACTTGGTTGCAAGAGGAGACGTGCGCTTTAAGACCTCTCAGGGAAAGGGTATGGCGGAGGAAGCTTTCTATGATGTTCTTAAAGAAACCCTATGCTTGAGAGGAAAAGAAGTTGTTCTGTCAACGGCTTCTAAAAATTTAAAAGCCCAGGAAATTCAATATCAGCAACAACAGCGGCAGGTGCTTGCGACAGGCAATGCGTTCTTTACGCAAAAAGGCAGGGTTATCAAGGCAAAAACGTTAACGGCTTTTTTTAAGAAAAAACAAGCTAAAGCGTTCCTTGGCCCATCTTTTGCTCCAAGGGAAGCATGGGAGCTGGACAAGGTGGTTGCCCAAGACCATGTGGTGATTTCAACGGAGGATTACCTTGCAGAAGGAGATTGGGGCCAGTATGATGCCGCGACGCAAAAAGCGGTTCTCAAAGGCCATGTAACCCTTTTACAAGGAGATAACCTGGTGAAAGGCTCTCATATTAACATAGATTTTAAAAAAAGGACGGCGGTGATGGGTGCAGATTCTAAAACAGGTTCGCCTGCTTCAGGGGGAAGGATTCGCGCCATGTTGAAGCCCAAAGCTAGGTCGACCCAACCATCGAAAGGGACTCCCTGATGCCTCCCTCTTTGTTTCAAACGTTTCTCAATTGGGGAACAGCGCAACAGCCAAAGCCGTTACTTCAAGATCAAAATCAAGCTTATCTAGAAGCCAAGAATCTCTTGAAAATCTTTCGGGGGAAGCGGGTGGTTGACAACGTGAGCCTTACGTTGAGAAAAGGCGAAATCATAGGTTTGCTGGGCCCTAACGGGGCTGGGAAGACGACCAGTTTTTCTATGATGACAGGTTTGTTGTCGCCAGATGAAGGGTGTATCCTCTTGAATGGCCAAGACATTACGCGTTTGCCTATGTATCGCCGGGCGCGCCTGGGTATTCGATATCTGCCCCAAGAGTCTTCCATTTTTAGAGGCCTCACCGTTGAGGAAAATATCAAAGCAGTTTTGGAGGTTTTGGAAAAAGATCCAGCCGCTCGGGAAAAGCAATTAGAAAATCTTTTGGAAGAATTTTCTTTAACCAAGATCCGCACATCTTCTGCCCTAACCCTTTCAGGAGGGGAACGGCGCCGGGTTGAAATTGCGAGGGCTTTGGCGGGAAATCCGAAATTTATCCTACTGGATGAGCCCCTTGCGGGCATTGACCCGAAGGCCATCGGAGACCTCAGGGATTTGATTTTGCACCTCAAAGATCGTTTTATTGGCATTTTGATTACAGATCACAATGTTAGGGATATGTTGCAGATCGTGGATAGGGCCTATATCATCAACGAAGGACACGTGATCAAAGAAGGAACCCCCCAAGAGATTGTCTCGGACCAGAACGTTCGGCAAGTTTACCTGGGGGAGAATTTTGCATTTTAGGAGGCTTCGTGGAACATCCATCCCAACGTCAACATTATGGCGACGATTTTTCTTCGACAGACCCAGAAGAGCTGGAGCATTTTAAGCCTTTTGCAGAAACTTGGTGGGATGAACGCGGCCCTTACCGCATCCTTCATCAGCTGAATCCCCTCCGGTTGCGCTTTGCGAAGGACTATATGCAGCACCATGGATTACCTCTTGCCTCAGCCACAGCTTTTAAACCCCTACAAGGCTTGCGTCTTTTAGATGTGGGTTGCGGAGGCGGCTTAACGGCAGAGCCTTTGGCACGGATGGGTGCCCAGGTTACAGGCCTTGATGCCGTACCTGAAGCCATCACCGTGGCGAAGCAACATGCCCTTGAGCAGGGGCTTGATATTACCTACCATGGATGCCCTTTAGAAAAGCTGCCCGTGCCAGAACCTTTGTTTGACGTGATTACAGCTTTTGAGATTGTGGAACATGTCCAGCATCCGGGGTTTTTTTTGGCGCTTTGTGGAGCCTATTTGCGACCAGGAGGTGTGTTGCTCCTCTCTACCCTTAACCGAACTTTTTTGTCCTATATTTTAGGGATTGTTGCCGCAGAGAAAATTTTAGGCTGGGTCCCTCCAGGCACCCATCGGTGGGAAAAATTTATCACGCCTTATGAGCTTTCCTGGATTTTAGAGAGGCAAGGGTTTCATGAATTTACGTTCTCAGGCATCTCTTTCCAACCCCTAACCCAAACCTGGAAATTGTCAGAGCATCTAGAGATGAATTATCTGTCGGGGGCTGTTAAAAAGTAAGAGAAGCTTCATAAACAGATAGATCGTCTATGAAGCTCTTTTTTGCAGAGGGGCACATTTTTACACTGTCCCTTGGGGGCTTGTCCAAAAGGCCTCCTCCCCCGTGGTAGGGAAGGGGGCGCGTGATTTATGTAAAAAGCACGCTGATAGAAGTGCCTTGTCGATTACGCAGGTTTTCAAATTGCCCACGAAAAGGTGATTCAGCAGGCACAGAAATTAATAAATTTTGCAAATTTGTTTTTGGGAGCGCATCCCGCAAAATTGTAAAATCTAGATCTTCATTCGTGCTCAGATCAAGTTTTTGAAGATTTGGAAGGTTTGGAAAAGATTCTGTCAGCGCCTTAATACCTTCCTTTCCGACGTTGTTGTAGCTCAGACTAAGCTCTCGAAGGTTTTTAAGATTTGAAAGATGAATCGCTAGCGCTAGCGCCTTAATACCTGTCTCTCCGATATTGCTATTGTTCAGATTAAGCACTCGAAGATTTTTAAAATTTGAAAAATGAAGGGCTAACGCTAGCGCTCGTGCACCTGTTTCTCCGATATTGTTCCAGCTCAGATCAAGCTCTTGAAGGTTTGGAAGCTTTGAAAGGCGGATTATTAGCTCTTTGACAACATCTGCATCTGTGATGTTGTTCCAGCACAGATTAAGCTGTTGAAGGGTTTGAAGGTTTGAAAAATGGGGCGTCAGCGCTTTGACACCTGCATCTCCGATGCAAGTGTAGCGCAAATTAAATTCTTGAAGATTTTTAAGATTTGGAAGAGATTTTGCTAGCGCTTGTGCACCTACATCTTCAATCTTGTTTATGCTCAAATCAAGCCGTTGAAGGGTTAATGGAAGAGATTCTGCCAGCGCTTGTGCACCTTCTTTTTCGATATTGTTCCAGCACAGATTAAGCCGTTGAAGGGTTAATGGAAGAGATTTTGCTAGCACTTGTGCACCTGCATCTGTGATGTTGTTTCTGCTCAGATCAAGCCGTTGAAGGGTTAATGGAAGAGATTCTGCCAGCGCTTGCGCACCTTCTTTTTCGACATTATTCCAGCTCAGATTAAGTCGTTGAAGGGTTAATGGAAGAGATTTTGCCAACGCTCGTGCACCTGTTTCTCCGATGTTGTTCCAGCTCAGGTTAAGCTGTCGAAGGGTTGATGGAAGAGATTTTGCCAGAGCTTGTGTACCTGCATCTGTGATGTTGTTCATGCTCAAATTAAGCTGTTGAAGGTTTTGAAAATTTAAAAAATGGGGTGTCAATTCTTGGATGTTCTGTGCGCTAATCGCCAAATTATTAAGCTGTAACGCTTTGACTCGTGTACCGCAAAATGGCTCCAACGCAGCAGGGGAGGGCTTTTCAGAGAATGTGAGATTAACGTTCTTTAAATTTTTAAAAAATTCTTGAGACTCTTCGGTTGAAAATTGCCTTGGGACCCTGATATTTTGGATGCACCTGGTAGCAATAGCGTTGAATCTTTTATCGACACGTCGGAGCTTTTTAAGATCTGTTGCTGGAAGTTTCTGAAAAACCGTTTCGATCATCTCTGTTGGAAGTGAATAAAAAGATGCAGTCGCATGCGTGCTCTGGTTTGAGGATGTTGTGTTTGCTGCGTCGTCTGCTGCCCCAAGTTCCTGCCCTTTTGCGAAAACAATATTTTGTGTCGCAAAAACAAGAAGCGCGAGTCTAGAAAATCTGAATTTTGTTAAACCGGTAGACATTGTTTTTTTTAAGCAAATTTAAAATAAACTGAATCATTATAATTAGTTAATGTTAATTTTGCAATTGATGATTAAAAAACAACTTCAAATAATTAACAATTTTGTTGCAGGCACGAAGCGTAAACTCTGATAAGTCTTACAAAAGCCCCGCATTGGTGAAAAGCACCTGACTTTCAAAGGGTAAAGGGTTGATATGCAAGACTTCCCCGAGACAAAGAAGGGGTTCAGTTATTTTATGGCGACGCTCGCAACCTTCCAGTACCAGAACAGAGGATGGCCCACCCTTTAGGCGAGTGCGCTTAAAAATAGATCCCACCAAATCCCCCCTTGATCAAAGCGGAAGAAAAGGATAGTTTTTGAAAAGGGTTGCCCGCTTGGTGGAATAGGTAGACACAACAGACTTAAAATCTGTCGATCTTCGATCGTGCCGGTTCGAGTCCGGCAGCGGGCACCATACAGCTCTCTTAAAGGGAGCGCATTGGGAAAATTGTTCCGATTGAGAGTTATGGGTGACACGGGTTTCCGCTTCTTTTTCTAGCATTACAAACGATCCGGCAAATGCCGCCCCTGGGCAGGGAGATGAGGTCTCATTGCTTCCTCACAATATGGAGGCTGAGCAGGCTTTGTTGGGTGTTTTGTTGCACCATAACGAATCTTTAGAAAAGGTCATCGATTTTCTCAAACCTGAACATTTTTATGATCCGGTTCATCAGCGCCTCTATCAAGGGATCCTCCATTTCGTAAACCGAGGGCAATTAGCAAGTCCCATCACCCTCAGCCACTATTTCAAAAAAGATGAAGCCTTGGAAGACGTAGGCGGCAGCGCATACTTGGCTGATTTGGCTGGGCTTGTGATTTCACTTACGAACACCCTCGATTATGGTCGTCAGATTTATGATCTGTTCCTCAGGCGCCAGCTGATCCATCTGGGGGAAGATCTAGTCCAACAGGCGAAAGCCTATGTCTTTGATGTGACGCCGCTGGACACCATTGAACAAACGGAAAAACGCTTGTTCGATCTGGCGACGTTGGGAGAAAAAGAGCGGGGGTTTCAAGCTTTTTCTAATGCGCTGGCGGAGGCTGTTCAAACGGCTCAAACCGCTTTCAAGCGGGACAGCCACGTGGTGGGCGTGACGACAGGGTTTGAAGACTTAGACAAACAGTTGGGTGGTTTTCATCCATCTGACTTGGTGATTCTTGCGGGGCGTCCTTCCATGGGGAAAACCGCCCTTGCCACCAACATGGCTTTTAACGCTGCACTTGCATCGTTGCGGGGTAAAGAAGGGGAGGGTGCTAGGGTTGCCTTTTTCTCCCTCGAGATGTCCTCTGAGCAACTGGCCATGCGTTTGCTGGGGCAAGAAACAGGCATTCCTTCAGATCGCATCAGGCGCGGCGCCATTTCCCAAGAAGACTTTCCCAAATTTGTGGATGTTTCCCGCCAGTTGGGACACCTTCCCCTTTATATTGATGACACGCCTGCTTTGACCATTGCAGGCTTGCGGACTCGGGCTCGACGTCTTCAGCGTCAACAAGGCCTTGGTCTGATTGTGATTGATTACCTGCAGTTGCTTTCTTCAGCACGCACTTCCTCGGAGAATCGAGTCCAAGAGCTCTCAGAAATCACCCGAGGGCTCAAAACCCTTGCCAAAGAGCTGGAAGTCCCTGTTTTGGCGCTTTCTCAGCTCTCCCGAGCCGTCGAACAACGAGAAGATAAACGGCCCCAGCTTTCAGACCTGCGTGAATCAGGTTCTATTGAACAAGATGCGGACGTCGTCTTATTCGTTTACCGGGAAGAATATTATGAATCTCGTAAAAAACCTCAGGAGGGAACAGAAAAAATGGAGGCATGGCAGCAGCAGATGGCCGGGCTACATAACCGCGCAGAGGTGGTGATTGCGAAACAGCGTCATGGGCCCATTGGAAGCATCTTCTTGCATTTCGAAGGCAAATTGACGAAGTTTTCAAACTTAATAAGCAATGAGCGCGTGCCCCATGCGCCCCGTTAGCCTACCCTCATCGCCTGTTGATGCGCTGGATCAGGTTCCCCTAACGGCGACTTCGGTTTATGAAATTGATTTGGACGCCCTCGCACATAACTATCGCTTTTTACAAGACAAAGTAGGGGCTTGCGTTTGCTCAGCTGTAGTGAAGGCAGATGCCTATGGGCTGGGGGTTGAGCCTGTGGCACGTAAGCTTGCGGAAGCGGGCGCTAAAGAATTTTTTGTGGCAACCTTGGAGGAGGGGATTCAGCTTCGCGGCATCCTTCCTTTTGTCACCATTTACGTGCTCAATGGTCTTTGGCCTGGAACAGAACCTGTTTTTGACCAGCATCGCCTCGTCCCTGTTTTGGCAGATTTGGGCCAAGTGGCGTTGTGGAAGCACTATGCAACCCAAAAAGAAAAACACCTTGGGGCGATTTTGCAGGTAGATACGGGGCTGGTTCGTTTAGGGCTCTCGTTTGAAGAACTAGGTCTTCAACTTCAAGAAAGAGATGGTTTTGCTGGCTTGCATCTTCACTATGTGATGAGCCACTTGGCTTGCGCTTACCAGCCAGGTCATCCTTATAATCAACAGCAGCGAGCAATTTTTGAAGCGGTGCGGGCGCTGCTCCCAGGGGTTCCTGGAAGCTTTGCCGGATCTGGGGGGATCTTTCATGGGCCAGGTTATTGGTTTGACATGGTGCGGCCGGGGCGGCTGCTCTATGGCTCAAGCTTTACAGCAGAAGAAGTGTTTCAGGCGGCGGTGCAACCCGTGATAACCCTTCGGTCACGGGTGTTGCAACTTCAAACGGTTCAAAAAGGACAATCTGTGGGGTATGACCAAACCTATTGGGTGGAGCGACCTATGCGGTTGGCCACCATTTCTATGGGGTATGCAGATGGTTATATGCGCAGCCTTGGAAACAGGGGAATGGCTATGGTGAATGGGCGTGAGGTTCCCGTTGTGGGACGGATTTCAATGGATTTAGCAACCCTCGATGTAACAGATTTGCCCGATGAGTGGGTTTATCCTGGATCTTGGGTTGACTTGATCAACCAACACATCACCGTGGATACGGTGGCTGCGGCTGCGGGGACGGTTTCTTGGGAAATTTTGACCCGCCTTGGAAAGCGCCCCCACAAAATCTATTTTGGAGGGGCGGCATGATCGGCTTTCTGGAGACCATTGGGCGTCTTTTTCTCGGGTTTCTTATGTCAGTAGGACGGGTGAGCCTGTTTACATGGAAAACCCTTCAAGATGGCCTGAGCCCCCCCTATTATGGACGTATTTGGTTGCAACAATTTTTGGACATGGGCTATTTTTCCCTTCCGGTTGTGGGGTTGACGGCTATTTTCACAGGCATGGTTTTGGCGCTCCAAAGTTATGCGGGTTTTTCTCGATTTAACGGTGAAGGGAGCATCGCAACGGTGGTGGTGTTGTCTATGACCCGTGAATTGGGGCCTGTTTTGGCAGGCCTCATGGTTGCGGGGCGCTTGGGGGCATCCATCGCAGCAGAGCTTGGCACCATGCGGGTGACAGAGCAGATTGATGCACTGGTGACCCTTTCCACAAACCCCTTTCGATACCTGATTTTTCCTCGTTTTTTAGCGGGGGTGTGTATGCTGCCTTTGCTGGTGATGGTGGCAGATTGCTTGGGAATTTTTGGGGGGTATCTGGTGAGCACCTATAAGCTTGGGTTTAACCCTGCAACCTACCTCAAGCAGACGTTTGATTTTTTGGAGCCAACAGATGTGATCTCAGGTCTCGTGAAGGCTTGTTGCTTTGGATTTTGGGTCAGCTTGATGGGATGCTACCATGGATATACTTCCGCAGGAGGCGCCCAAGGGGTTGGCATTGCGGCAACCCGAGCCGTGGTTTCTGCATCAATTCTGATCCTGCTTTCAAATTACACCCTGACAGCACTTTTATTTCAGTCTTAAGCTAGAGAAAAAAAAGGAGACATGTAGATTTGGTATGGGGGCTTTTAACCCAGTGTTCGGTAACGGCACATTTAATCCGAGAAATTTTTGCGACTTGGTTACCTGAGGACCAGCTACAGGTTTTTTCTTCTGAGCAAGAGGCAAAGCGTTGCGAGTGGCTCCAGGCTTGGATTTTGGATGAAACCGCGCTGAAAAATTGGCAGGGACCGTTTCTTCGTCTAGGGGTTGCTTCAGAAGAGGTTTCGCTGGAGGGAGACTTTCTGGAAAAACCTTTTAAATTGGAGCCATTTTTAAAATATCTCCAGCAGATCCGCAAGGCTTGTTCTTCTTCCTATACCTTAGGCTCTCACACATTTTATCCTCAAAAGCGCTTACTCCAGGGCAAGCAGGGGCAGGCGATCATACTACGGGAAAAAGAAACAGAGCTTCTCTTGTTCTTGCTCCAAAGCCCCGGCCAAAAAGCAGATAAGCAAACCATCCTCAACCAGGTTTGGGGCTATCACCCTCAAACCTTAAGCCACACCCTCGAAACTCATATTTATCAGTTGCGTCAAAAGCTTGAGGATGATCCTTCCAACCCTACCATCTTAATTAATGAGGAGGCTTTTTACAGCATTGCCTCTGCGTCTTAATCATTTTTGTCCCAGCTGAACGCCTTAAGCTTGGGATTTCAACGCTGGTGCGCTAGTCAAATCATCTGAAACGCACCCCCCCTCTTCAGTCTGCCTCAAACGTGGTTTCGACAAGAGGTCTAATCCCATCGAGCACAAATGGGCGAGAGACAAAATCCATCCACGAAAGAGCTTCAAGGTGATATCAAGAGACTGTTTAATGACCCATGTTTATCATAATTTTAGGTTGCTTTGGCCTTAGACAGATGTTTTTTTGAAATTTTTTTTATCTTTATGTCAGTGGGAAATGAGCCTGTTAGCACATTTAGGCTTGACCTTTGAGGGGGAATAGCATTTAGTGTGGGGAAGGACCTTTTCTTACGCAACACGTCAGAGTTCCCATGTCTTTATATATTAAGAAAATGCCTTTCTCCATGCGTGTTATAAAAGGCAGCTATTTTAGACAAACGTTTTTAAATCTCTTTACGTTTTCTGTCCTGCCTCTCAAAAAATATTTATTTTTCCTCGTATCTTTTTTTCTCTCTGTCGCACTTTTGTACGTTTCAAAAACTTCGTCTCCTCTCCTTGAGCCGGTTCGAGAATTTTTTTTGGAAGCCAATGGACGATGTCGTTTGTCCTTCCATGGGGCAGCTGGTCGTTTTATGGAATTCAAACAATTCATCTTAAATGGGCAAAAAATTCTTGAAAAACAGCGTCGATTAGAGTTAGAAAACAGTGAATTGCGGCAAAAATTGGTCTCCCTAGCCCACATCCAACAAGAAAATGAAGGGCTCCGGAAAACCCTCACGGTGTTGTCAGATTTTCCCCAAAAAATGCTCACAGTTTCTGTGCTCAGCAGCCCCTTAAAAGGTTGGAACCACTTTTTTTTGATCGCTGGGGGATCTTCTTCCGGCATTCAAAAAGGGCAACCGGTTTTTTCTCCCTATGGCATTGTTGGCCAGATCCATGAGGTTAGCGAGCATACAGCCAGGGTGATGCCATTAACGCACCGGGATTTTCGGATTCCTGTCAGGGGCCTTTCTAGCCAGATTGAGGCTATTTTGGCAGGGAATGGATCTGCCCATCCTTTCCTCATTTATCTCCAAGAAAATCGCCCTTTGGACGTTTCTGAAATTTTGGTTACGTCACGTCACGGGGGTAAATTTCCGCCGGGGCATCGCGTAGGACATTTGGCCTACACGTCAGAAGGGGGGCTTTCTATTCATACCTACATTCAATGGCATCGTTTAGAATTTGTTCAGGTTGGGACAGGGCCTTTGCGCCAAGGGTTTTTAAGCTCTCAAACGTCTTCTGATTAGCGAATATCTATGATTGTCCTCCCATTTTCTGCAAGACTATTAAAAGCTTTGCTGAAGTTTATCCCCTTTTTTTCCCTGTTGGGTGCGGCTTTAATTGATGAATTTATATTGGATAGCTTCCCCCTTTTATTCGCCCACAGTGCTTTATTCTACTGGACTATTTATCGGCCAGATTTGCTCCCTTTTTCGGGGCTTTTTGTTGTTGCTTTTCTGATCGATGGGTTGTCAGGGGTTGATTTCGGTAAAACATTTCTGACTTTTTTGTTAACATTTTTAATGACTTTATCCCAACGTCGTTCTCTTTTTCAGGCATCGTTTAGCGTTGTCTGGGTAGCCTTCGGTTTTTATATGCTATTTTTCACGTTTGCCTGTTATCTATTAGATTGGGTGCTGTTGGGGCAATTTCAACCTCAAAAACAGCTGCTCTACATTTATCTAGGAACCCTTGTCTCTTACCCTATTGTTTTTTATACGCTCTCAAGAGCTAAACAACTACTAGAACAAATTTGATGTCTTACGTCGTTCTCGAACACTCCCAACAAATGACCCGCAGAACTTTTCTTTTGGGTGCGGGGAAAACTGTTTTAATGTTGGGGCTTGTGGGGCGTATCTACCAATTGCAAATTTTGGAAAGCCATCGTTATCAAACCCTCTCAGATGAAAATCGCATTGCTTTCCGGTTGATCCCTGCGCCGCGGGGTCGAATTTTGGATCGCTGGGGAAAAGCTCTTGTGAGCAATGAAAATAGCTTTCAAGTTGTATTGCTCGCAGAAAAAGCGCCCGATCTTGAAGAGGCCATCAGAAGCCTACAAACCTTCATCGATTTATCTGAGACAGATACGGAGCAACTGCTCCAAAATTTAAGCCAAAAATCTTCCAGCCTGGTGCCGCTTTTAATCAAAGATCAATTAAGTTGGGAAGAGGTTTCTTCTATTGAAACAAACCGGGAAGTCCTTCCTGGTGTCGTTGTGGAAGTAGGGCAACAGCGTCGTTATATTTATGATGATGCGATAGCTCACTTAATTGGGTATGTGGGCTATCCTTCCAAACAAGAAGCAGCTAAACATAAATCTTCAAAAATTCCTGGATTTTATCTGGGTAAGACAGGCATTGAGAAAGTATGTGACGAAGCCCTTCAAGGCCTTGAAGGATCCCGTTCTGTTGAAATTAATGCGCGTCGCAACGTGGTGCGAGACCTTGGTTATCAGGCTCCCCAAGTCGGAAAAGACCTCTCTCTTTCGCTGGACCATCGGCTGCAACTCTATGCAGCCCAAAGGATCCAAGAGTTTCCAAGCGCTGCGACAGCAGTCCTCAATGCGAAAACCGGAGAGATTTTGGCTTTTGTCTCTAATCCTTCTTTTAATCCTAATTTGTTTATCCGGGGTATCAGCAAAACCGTTTGGAAAGATGTGACTGAAAACCCCTATAACCCATTGTTAAATAAAGTTATATCTGGCCTTTATGCCCCTGGTTCAACGTTAAAAATGTTGGTAGCCTTGGCAGCCCTTTCAGAAGAGGCGATTTTGCCCACCCAACGCATCTCTTGCGCGGGTTATAGTACGGTTCATAACCACCGCTTCCACTGTTGGGCCCATAAAACAGGGGGGCACGGACCTGTCAATGTGTACGAAGCGCTTATGTGCTCTTGCGATGTTTTTTTCTATGAAGTAGGGCGCCGTTTAGGGATTGAGCGTCTCTTGCCATTTTTGCAAGCCTTTGGTTTAGGGCAGCGATTTTTTGAGGACTTTCCCGGAGAAAAAGCAGGGCTCCTGCCTTCTCTTGCTTGGAAGCGGGAACATCGAAAGGCCCGTTGGACTGTCAGTGATACCCTATTAACGAGTATTGGCCAGGGAATGATCCTATCCACTCCGCTTCAATTAGCTGTGATGGCTGCCAGGTTGGCGACAGGAACGATGGTTTCTCCCTCTTACTTGTTGAATAAGGAGCAATCTTCTAAAATTTTCCCGGATATCCCCCTCAAAATTCTCCCCGAGCATATGGAGCTTGTGCGCAACGGTATGGTAGGAGCTGTCAATGATCCTCGAGGGACAGCTTATAACTGGCGAATTCCTTATGCGCACGCTGAAATGGCGGGCAAAACAGGTACCAGCCAAGTACGCCGGATCAGCCTTGAAGACCGCAAAGCAGGGCGCACCAAGACTACACATTTACCTTGGCATGAGCGAGAGCATGCGCTTTTTTGCGGTTATGCACCCCTCCATGATCCCCGCTACAGCATTGCGGTTCTCATTGAACATGGAGGGTCTGGAGGGTCTGTCGCAACCCCTGTTGCACGAGATATTTTATGGATGGCTCAAAAATTAGAAAAAGAAAAGGTGCTAGATGTGTAACAAAGACACTAATTCTCCTGCGGCTTGTGCTTAAGGGAAAAGTCACCCCTTGCCAGGTAAAACGCTTTGTTTATAGAGCTAAAGCTGCGAAGCCAGAGGAAGATCTAATCCAAATCGATTCTAGGAGCATGCACAAAAATAAGCGCTTTTTTTGTCATCTCCCCCATATCCCCTCCTTTTCTTCTTCTCATCCTAATTCATCCTGATATAAAAAAACTTTTTGACGAAACTATTTGTATCTGTTTGAACTCGTTCAGGGGGCGGGCAATGCAAATGTGGTTTTTTTTAAAAAAATATGTTATACAGGAGGTGAATGATTTTTTATGCTTTTTGGGAGGGATCTTTGCCTGGAAGCAAGTTAAAATGACCATTTTTTGCTGATTAGGAGGAAGGTATGGGAGAGTGTTTTTCAACTTTACAAGACCTGTCCGGTGCTTTTCCGTCAAAGCTCTCTCCTGAGTCTTTCACTTATGGAGCAGTTGACCTGGGCACAAATACGTGCCGCATGTTGATTGCAAGGCCTGATCTTTACTACCTAAATCCAAAAGGGTTTGAAACCGTAGATACGTTTTCTCGAGTCATCCGTTTCGGGCAAGACTTAGAAGAGACGGGCTCTCTTTCCCAAGAAGCTATACGACGCGCTTTAATAGCCCTTGAAGAGTGTGCCCGTAGGTTTGATTTTTATCAGGTTGACCACTTTCGATGTGTCGCCACGGCAGCTTGTCGCGAAGCGAAAAATGCTTCTGAATTTTTGGCTCAAGTAAAAAACGAAACGGGGCTTACTGTTGAAATTATTTCCCCTGAAGAAGAATCTTTGCTAGCGGTAGCAGGTTGCTTTGATCTTGTAAGCAGCAAGATTCCTTACTGCGTTGTTTTTGATATTGGGGGCGGCAGCACAGAGGTTGCGCTTATCGAGGTATTTGAAGCCCAAAAATTTAAAATTCTAGACTGGGTCTCTTTGCCCTATGGGATTCTCACCCTTTCAGATGCTGTTTGTTCCTTGGAAGAAAAGCAAACTGCAACAGAGCAAATTTCTTTTGAAATGAATGAATTTGCAATCCGAAACGACCTGTTCGCTCACGTACGAGACAAAAAAATTCAGATGATAGGCGCGTCAGGGACGGTCACAACCCTTGCCGCCATCATGTTAAATCTAGAACGCTACAATCGCTCTCGTGTTCATAAGACCCTTTTACCAGCCCGTGAAATTCAGCGCGTGATCCATCAGCTATGGAGCATGAAACCGAGTGAACGCCTTTCTCACCCTTGCATAGGCCCCCAACGTATGGATTTTATCATGGGAGGGGTTGCTATTTTCCAGGGAATTTATGATATTCTCACCGTGGACCCCGTTGTGGTTGCAGATCGTGGGGTTCGAGAAGGTATTTTGCGTCATCTGATGACACAGTTTCCCCCGGGGCCCAAAGATTTTTTCCCTTCTGCAGCTTAGGGTTTCATCTCTTAAAATTCTAGGAAGGAATTGTTTATGGGAAAGGTAAAGGCTACAAAATCTGGAGCACGTTTTGAAAAAATTACCCTTCGCAGTGCGCGGGGACGCACAGTTTCTTCCCAAAGGTGGTTAACCCGCCAGCTTAACGACCCTTATGTCCACCAAGCCCAGTTAATGGGATACCGCTCGCGCGCAGCGTTTAAGCTGCAAGAGCTTGATGACGCTTGGCACTTTCTCAAACCAGGCCAACGGGTTGTGGATTTGGGCGCAGCCCCCGGGGGTTGGAGCCAAGTTGCGGTTGAGCGCATTCATGCTTCTCCTGGAAAAAACCTGCTCGTAGGTATTGACCTTCTCCCAATCGATCCTATCCCTGGGGCTGTTTTTTTGCAGGGAGATTTTTTGGATGAAATTAAGATTCAACAGGTATGTCAGCTCCTCACAGGTCCTGTGGATGTGGTGTTGAGTGATATGGCTGCTTCCACAACAGGCCAAAAACAGATTGATCACCTACGAACCATGACATTGGTGGAAGCTGGATTTGATTTTGCCCAAGAGGTATTGGCTCCTGGAGGTGTCTTTGTTGCAAAAACCCTTCAAGGCGGCACTGAAACGAAGCTTCTCTCAAAATTGAAACAGCGTTTCCGGCAGGTGGTTCATGCAAAACCTCCAGCGAGCCGTTCAGCGTCTTGTGAAATGTACCTTGTAGCTATGGGGTTTCGTCCATGACTCCTGGTGCACGCTTCCAAGCAATTTTAGATATCCTAGATGCGTTTGATCAAAACAACCAAGCTCCCCTAGACCAGTTTCTTACGTTTTATCTAAAGAAACGTCGCTATATTGGCTCAAAAGACCGTGTTTTTATTAATGAGATGGTTTACCAGATCTTTCGTTATTGGGGAAAAATTCAAGCCATTGCCATGATGCAAGGCATTGATCTAGAAAGCCTTCATCCAGAGAAACGAAATCGCTTGCGCTTATTGATTTTCTTGATTCACGGAACACATACTTCCCATGCGGAAATTGCTTGCCGTTTCAATGGCCAACACCATCACCCCGCACCTCTGTTGCCTGAAGAAAAGCGGCTTTTTAAGGAAGCGGAAGCCATTTCC
This sequence comes from Alphaproteobacteria bacterium, assembly GCA_051657245.1. GTDB lineage: Bacteria > Pseudomonadota > Alphaproteobacteria > Holosporales > JBOFFI01 > JBOFFI01. The sequence continues at coordinate 36,538 of JBOFKI010000118.1, forward strand.
ATAAAAAATCTCCCTCTTTGGGCCCAAGCTGAAGTTCCACCAGAGCTCTTGGGGATGTTTCAAAATGCTTTTGGGGAAAAAACTTTAGCCCATGGCAAAGCCTTGCAAGCAGAAGCGCCCGTTGATTTACGAGTGAATACCTTAAAAAACGCTCCAGAAGAACTCCAAGCCCACCTGGCCTTAGAGGGGGTTGATACCCACTTAACTCAGCTGTCTCCTTTTGGGTTGCGGCTTGCTAGACGCCAATCTTTGTCTAACTTAGAAGCCTTCCAACAGGGTCGTTTTGAGATTCAAGATGAGGGGTCCCAATTGATCGCCTTGCTGACAGATGCAAGGCCAGGAGAAAAGATTGTCGATTTTTGCGCCGGCGCTGGGGGAAAGACCCTTGCCCTTGCTGCAATGATGCAGGGTAAAGGAAGAATCTGGGCCTGTGATATAGCCCAGTGGCGACTCCAGCGGGCTCAAGTACGCCTGCGCCGTGCCGATGTACAGAATGTGATCCTTCAACCCCTTGCCCTTTCGGCCGATCCATGGATTCAAGCCAACATGGGAAAAATGGATCGAGTTTTGGTCGATGCGCCCTGCAGCGGTGTTGGAACCTGGAGACGCCAGCCTGAGAAAAAATGGCGGCTGTGCCTTGGGGACCTAAAACGTTTAGTTGAGGTTCAACAGCAAATTCTTCAAAATGCTTCCCAGCTTGTTAAGCCCGAGGGCGAGTTGTTTTATGCTACCTGCTCACTTTTTTCTGAAGAAAATGAACGCCAGATTGAAAATTTTTTAAAAAACAACCCAGAATTTATAAAAATTCCCATGGAAACACGCTGGCGCAAACAACTTCCTGAACAAGCGCCCCCTGTTTGGGTTGAAGACTGCCTTCGGCTGACACCCCTTGAACATCAAACAGACGGGTTTTTTATGGCAATTTTAAAGCGAGTTTCTTGATGAAGCTGTTGGTCATAAAAATTGTCCTTCCACACTCCTTTGTCATCCCCGCATCTTTTTCTTTTTGTCATTCCCGTGCCCCCCTTCTTGTCATTCCCGCGGCGGCGGGAATCTAGGCAATTACCACAATCTGTTGCTTCTGCTGAAGCGTCATTTTGATAGCTTTCCCCCTGGATTCCCGCTTCCGCGTGAATGACAAGAAGGACAAAGTTTGTCAAACACGTTCTATAGCTTTAACTTGCATCTTCATTTGTGCTTTCAGGCAAAGAAAGACGGAATACGAGAGCGTTAAGTCCCGTCCCCTCATGGGGAAATTGGACCAAGCACCAGGTTTGATTTTGGGCTCGCAGCCCAAGGCTTTGCTGCTGCTCTGGTGTAACGGCTGCCATATCGTAGTCCATGACAACCCGGTCTTGGTTCACGATATCGCGCACCCTTTGGAGCGAAGGATGATTCCCCTGCAGGGGAAGCCTATTGGTAATAGAGTTTCCAAGATAAAGCTGGACATTGTGAACCTCCCAGGTTCGGGGGTGCCCATCTTGGCTTTGGATCCTTAGGGTAAGGGGCTGCAGGCTCGTCAATCCAGCTAAATTTTGGCCGACAACCCTTCGCAGATCATTTTCATCTGGGCAAAATGTGCCGGGAAGAGCGTTGGCTTGGGTGAATGCAACAAGGCTTAACATAAAAGCGGCTGATTTAATTTTCTGTTTCACGATAGTCTCCTGTAATCATTTGTTTTTGTTCGTTTTTTATTATAGTAAAGTATAAAAATTTTGTCAATTTTGAAAATTTTAACAAAAATTTGGATGGGTTTTGATGAACTCAATCCAGATTTATGGAAGTGGCTACATAGAGTATTTAAGAGGAGTAAAAAATACCCTAAATTTCGCTTCAAAAAAGAAAAAAA
>JBOFKI010000119.1:0-14294 GCA_051657245.1 Alphaproteobacteria bacterium
TTGCTTATTTGACCTATGCGGAGCGTAAGGTGATTGCCGCCATGCAGCTGCGCAAAGGCCCTAACGTGGTAGGACCCTTTGGATTGCTCCAGCCTTTTGCTGATGCGATCAAAATGTTACATAAAGAAACCATCATTCCAACAGCGTCTGATAAAACCGTTTTTATGCTGGCACCTTTGGTTACCTTCACGTTAAGTATCTCCGCCTGGGCGGTCATCCCTTGGAGCGAAGATTTCATTTTAAGTGATATTAATGTGGGGATCTCTTATCTCTTTGCCATCTCTTCCCTGGGGGTTTATGGCATTATCATGGCGGGTTGGGCCAGTAACTCAAAATATGCCCTTTTGGGAGGCTTACGTTCTGCAGCTCAAATGGTGTCTTACGAGGTTTCCATCGGGTTAATCATTGTCTGTGTGTTGCTTTGCGCGGGCTCCTTGAACCTCAAAGAGATTGTTCTCGCCCAAAGAAACTTGTGGTTTGTCATTCCCCACTTTCCTATGGCCGTGATTTTTTTCGTGTCCGCCCTGGCAGAAACCAACCGAGCCCCTTTTGATTTACCAGAGGCTGAAGCGGAGCTTGTTTCGGGGTATAACGTTGAATATTCTTCTATTTCCTTTGGATTATTCTTCTTAGGGGAATATGCAAATATGATCTTGATGAGTGCTTTGGGCGCTATTTTATTTTTAGGCGGGTGGTTGCCGCCGGGAGATTGGCCTGCTCTGGAGGCTATTCCCGGGTTTGTTTGGATGGCACTCAAGATTTCTTTTTTCCTTTTCCTCTTTCTATGGGTGAGGGCAACCCTGCCACGCTATCGCTATGATCAGCTGATGCGCCTAGGGTGGAAAGTTTTTTTGCCACTTTCCCTTGGGTGGGTCGTGCTCACAGCCACCGTTATATTCGTGATGGATTTGTGAGGGAGAGGGGCTTGAAACATGCTTGGATCTAATCGAAAGAGGAATGTGCCATGAAGCCGCAGCAACATAATAAAAAGGCTAAACCCCTTGGGCTGGGCCATTGGACGCTGTGGGAAATCGTCAAGGGCATGAAGCTTACTTTGATGTATTTCTTCAAGCGCAAGGTAACGTTGGCCTACCCTTATGAAAAAGGTCCTCTATCGTCTCGCTTCAGGGGAGAGCATGCCTTGAGGCGCTATCCTAACGGGGAAGAGCGCTGCATTGCCTGCAAACTTTGCGAGGCGGTTTGCCCTGCTCAAGCCATCACCATTGAAGCGGAAGAACGAGAAGATGGCAGCCGCCGGACAACACGTTATGATATTGATATGACGAAATGCATTTTTTGCGGCCTCTGCCAAGAAGCATGCCCTGTAGATGCCATTGTGGAAGGACCCAATTTTGAATATGCGACCGAAACCCATGAAGAATTGCTCTACACAAAAGAAAAGCTTTTATTAAATGGTGACCGTTGGGAAGAAGAAATTGCGCGCCGCCTAGAAAAAGAAATTCCCTATCGCTAGAAAGCTTGGGGAAATTAGACGAGGATTTAAGATGATGAGAAAAGAAAAACGGTTTTTAGACATGAGAAGGTTACTGCCATGCTAGCCACACTTTTATTCTATTTTTTCTCAGGCTTGCTCTTGACCTCTTCTGCCTGCGTCATTTTGATGCGAGAAACAGTTCACAGCGTCTTTTTTCTTATTTTAGCTTTCATCAATGCAGCAGGTCTTTTTGTTTTGGCAGGCGCAGAATTTTTAGCCATGTTGCTGGTTGTGGTTTACGTAGGGGCAGTGGCTGTTTTATTCCTTTTTGTGGTGATGATGCTAGGGGTTGATTTCAAAAAACTGCGAGACACCTCAGGCCCTTACCGAATCGTCGGGGGAATTGTTGGTGGACTTTTGTGCTTAGAATTGATCGTCGCAATGGTGGGCTGGGTTGCATTTCCTGAGAGCTTTCATCTCGCATCCCTTCCCATGTCAATGACTTCAAAAAGCAATGCCCATCAACTGGGACATGTCTTATACACGACCTATTTTTTACCTTTTCAGATTGCCGGATTCATTTTATTGGTAGCGATGATCGGTGCTATTGTCTTAACCTTGCGCCTGCGTGAAGATGTTAAGCGTCAAAGCGTCAGAGAACAAATTTCCCAAAAAGGGAAGGAGAGCGTGACCCTCGTCGATGTTCCGATTGGAAAGGGAGTATAATTTGATGGAAATTCATATCACCCATTATTTAGTTGTTTCAGCCATCCTTTTCACCATTGGGGTCTTTGGAATTTTTTTAAACCGCAGAAATGTTATTGTGATTTTGATGGCAATTGAATTGATGTTGCTGGCAGTTAGTCTCAATTTTGTAGCATTTTCGCATTTTCTCCAAGATTTAAGCGGTCAAATTTTCACCTTTTTTGTGTTAACTGTCGCTGCAGCTGAATCAGCTATTGGCCTTGCTATTTTAGTCGTTTATTTCCGTCAGCGCGCTTCCATTGAGGTTGATGCCGCGAATTTGATGAAAGGTTAGGGTTGTAAAATTAAAGCTCAAACAAGCGCCTAAAGTAATGTAAGGGCCAAAAGCCCAGAGGGAAGGTTGGAAAAAAATGGATATGTTTGCTGTTATAGCCGTATTTGCCCCACTGTTGGGAGCAAGTCTGGTAGGGATGGGGATGGGAAGGCCTCATTTTGACCATATAGCTGAATTTTTAACGTGTTGCCTCATGGTGTGCGCCTCTTTGGCCGCTTTATGTGTGATCAAAGCGGTCTGCTTTGAAGAACAGACGCTACAGATAACACTTTTTTCTTGGGTTGAAGTTCAAGGCTTTCAAGTTAGCTGGGGGATTTATGTCGATTCTCTGACGGCTATTATGATGGGAGTCGTCACGTTGGTTTCAACCATGGTGCACATTTATGCCATTGGGTATATGCATGGGGACAAAAGTATTCCAAGATTTATGGCCTACCTCAGCCTATTTACGTTTTTCATGCTTAGCCTGGTCACAGCCCCTAACCTTTTGCAAATCTTTTTTGGCTGGGAAGGGGTTGGCGTTGCGTCTTATTTGCTGATTGGGTTTTGGTATGAGCGCCAGAGCGCTGGCTCTGCTGCGATGAAAGCTTTTTTGGTGAATCGCGTAGGAGATGTTGGCCTTGCTCTTGGCGTTTTTTCTGCTTTTTTTCTCTTTAATTCCGTCAATTTCAATGAAATGTTTACAGAAGTCCCCCGGGTTTTGGATACTACCTTCACGTTACCTTGGTTGGGGGAGGTTCACGCCCTTTCTTTCACATGTTTCTGTTTGTTTATTGGAGCCATGGGAAAATCTGCTCAATTTGGGCTCCATGTCTGGCTTCCCGACGCTATGGAAGGGCCAACCCCTGTGTCTGCACTTATTCATGCGGCCACCATGGTAACAGCAGGCGTTTTTTTGATGGTCCGCGTCTCTCCCATGCTTGAATATGCACCAGCGGTGCAAACGTTTATCCTCATTATCGGCGGCATTACCGCCTTCTTTGCGGCAACGGTTGCTTGCACCCAAACGGATATCAAGCGCGTGATCGCTTATTCTACGTGCAGCCAGTTAGGCTATATGTTTGCAGCTATTGGCGTTTCAGCTTATGGAGCTGCCATTTTCCATCTCGCAACCCACGCTTTTTTCAAAGCCCTGTTGTTTTTGAGTGCTGGTTCAGTGATTCACGCGGCATCAGGCGGACAAGACTTACGAGAAATGGGAGGGTTGTGGCGCTTTATTCCTTTCACCTACGCGGCTGTGTGGATTGGAAATCTCGCTTTGGCAGGGATCCCCTATTTTGCGGGGTATTATTCTAAAGATATTATCCTCGAGTCCCTCTATGCTCGCGGAACGCTATTTGCCCATATTGCATTTGCCATGGGAATTATAGCGGCCTTCCTCACGGCGTTTTATAGTTGGCGTTTGTTGCTCCTGACGTTCCACGGAAAATCGAGAATGAGTGAAGCCGTGTTGAGCCGCGTCCATGAATCTCCTCTGGTGATGTTGTTGCCTCTTTTTTTCCTTGAGATGGGGGCTATCTTTGCGGGCTATTTGGGACAACCTCTTTTTGTAGGAGAAGGCGCTCTCAATTTTTGGAACGGTGCAATTTTTGTTTCAGAGCAGAGCGAACAAGCCCTTGCTGGGTTGCATCACTTGCCTCATTGGGTGGTGGTGCTTCCTCTGATTGTGGGGATTGGGGGTATTTCCTTTGCGTTCTTCTGTTATAGCTTTGTAAAATCAGTCCCTGGCATGCTCACAGATCGGTTTCAATCTTTTTATCATTTCTTGTTGTCAAAATGGTATATCGATGAACTTTATAACTTCCTTTTTATAAATCCATCTTGGCGCTTAGGGGCTTTTCTTTGGCAAAAAGGGGATGTAGAGGGGATCGATGCGTATGGTCCTGATGGATTATCTGCACTCATGGTTTGGAAAGGGGGACGTTTGTCTAAGCTACAAACAGGATATGTCTATCACTATGCTTTTGCGGTATTGTTGGGACTTTTTACCATGATGACTTGGTTTTTTTGGATTTTAAAACAGTAAAAGAAGGGTGAGGCGATTTAAATGAGTACAGTTCCTTGGCTTTCCCTGATGATTTTTTTACCCCTCATTGGGGTGTTAATCCTTTTTTCTGTTAGAGGATCAAATGAAGTGATGGCCCATAATGCAAGGTGGGTAGCCCTATGGTCCAGCGGCATGACATTTTTGATCAGCCTTTACGTCTTATTTTATTTTGACTTAGACAATGCCTCGTTTCAATTTGTTGAAAACGTTTCATGGCTATCCTCCCTCAACATTACCTATTCCTTAGGTGTTGATGGCATTTCCCTACCCTTTGTATTGCTTTCAACCTTTTTAACGCCCCTTGCGATTTTGATTAGCTGGGATGCACTCAAAACCCGCGTTCCTGAGTTTATGGCTGCTTTTTTATTGTTAGAGTCTTTTATGCTGGGAACGTTTTGCGCCCTTGATTTTGTCCTATTTTATATCTTTTTTGAAGGGGTGCTGATCCCGATGTTTTTGATTATCGGTGTTTGGGGCGGACAACGCCGCATCTATTCAGCTTTCAAATTTTTTCTCTATACACTTTTGGGCTCAGTTTTGATGCTGGTTGCCCTTTTGTATATCTATTTTGATATGGGGTCAGCCAGCATTCCCATGGCCATGAAACATCTATTCTCCCCAGATCTACAAAAATGGCTTTGGTTAGCGTTTTTTGCTTCTTTTGCGGTTAAAATTCCCATGTGGCCGGTGCACACGTGGCTTCCTGATGCCCACGTTGAAGCCCCCACAGCTGGCTCGGTTATCCTAGCAGGGGTTTTGCTCAAAATGGGTGGCTATGGTTTTTTGCGCTTCTCTATTCCTATGTTCCCCGAAGCAACCCTCTTTTTTATGCCTCTTGTGTTTGGGTTAAGCGTAGTGGCGATTGTTTACGCCTCTTTCGTGGCCTTGGTTCAAAAAGATATTAAGAAGCTTATCGCGTATTCATCCGTTGCCCATATGGGGTTTGTAACCTTGGGCCTGTTTGCCCTAACTCCCCAAAGCGTTGGGGGAGCTGTTTTTCAAATGATCAGCCACGGCCTTATCAGCGGAGCATTATTTTTATGCATTGGGATGATCTATGAACGCCTTCACACCCGAGACATGGCAGCTTTAGGCGGTCTAGTCACACCCATGCCCAAGTATGCTTTTTTCCTCATGGTGTTTATCTTAGGCTCTGTGGGGCTTCCTGGAACTAGCGGCTTTGTAGGGGAATTTTTGGTATTATTGGGAGTTTTTTCTATCAACCCTTGGTTATCCCTCGCAGCTGCCTCTGGCATGGTCTTGGGAGCAGCCTACGGGCTATGGTTTTATCGTCAGATCATGTTTGGAAAATTAAACAGCATGATTCCTGCCACATTAAAAGATCTAAATCCTAGGGAAATTTTTATTCTAACCCCTTTGCTGATAGGCGTTATTGGATTTGGTATCTACCCAGCCCCTATTTTGAACATGATAGCCCCAGCCATTGAAAATACGCTCACCCCCTATGAACGGATTAAAAAACAACCTCCCCAAGCTCAGTTACAGTGGATGGAACCCAAGAGAGATATTTATTCTCTTGAAATTCAGAAAGATTTTTCTCTTCCTCTTTTGTTGCAAACACTGAATTCTAATCGTAACGACAAATTTTATGGAGGCTTAGGTGTCTTCTCTTTATGAACTCTACAGCTTTTTACCTGAGCTTTTGATCGCGGTTTGTACCCTGCTCATTTTCACTTTTGGTATCTTCGCCCGAAGCGCCCTTGGCCAAGAAGTAAAACGGATTGGGTGGCTCTGTGTTTTAACCCTCGCAGGAAGTCTTTTACTTTTACTGCTTCCTGACCAGGAGCCTACGATCATCTTCAAAGGCATGGTTCAAGTGGACGCTTTTGGCAGTTTTTTGAAACAGTTGATTTTAATCGCAGCTATAGGTGTTTTAATCTTTTCTTTGACATCCCTTGAATACAAAAAATTACTGGCCTTTGAATATCCAGTCTTAATACTAGTCGCGTCTTTGGGTATGATGCTGATGGTGTCAGCCCACGATTTTCTTTTGCTCTTTATGGGGCTTGAGCTTCAAGCATTACCGCTCTACGTGCTCGCAGCATTCAGACGCGATCGCGAGATCAGCTCTGAAGCAGCCTTGAAATTCTTTGTTTTAGGGGCCCTTTCTACGTGCTTTTTTTTATTTGGACTTACCCTCATCTACGGTTTTGCTGGCACGATCCATTTTCAAGCTCTAGGAACTTTATTTTCAGGTTTTCCAACAGCCATTTTCCCCCTTGGAGCAGTGTTGGGGATGTTTTTTATTCTTGCGTCGGTTGCTTCTAAAATTTCCGCAGCGCCGTTTCACATGTGGACACCTGATGTTTATCAAGGAACCCCCACCCCTATCACTGCTTTTTTAGCAACTGCTTCTAAAGTGGCAGGACTTGGCGTCCTCATTCGCCTTTTTTACGTTCCTTTTTTCAGCTTTCATGCGTATTGGCAAGAGCTTTTTATCACGCTTTCTATTCTTTCTATGTTCTGGGGAGCTTTGGGGGCCCTCACCCAAGAAAACATGAAGCGTCTTTTGGCCTATAGCACGATTGGCCATATAGGTTATATCCTTGCGGCGCTTTCCGTCGCACAACATCAAAGCATTTCTGTCTCCCTTGTTTATATTACGTTGTACATGCTTAGCACCTTGGCTATCTTCGGTTGCCTTATGGTGATTAAAGGGGAAGACGATCTTGCTTCATTAAGCTTAGAAGACCTCAAAGGATTATCAAAAAGGCATCCTCATCTCGCAGCCCTCATCGCAGTCCTTATGTTTTCCTTTGCTGGCATTCCACCGCTTGGTGGTTTTTTCGGAAAATTATACCTGTTTATGACAATTGTAGAAAAAGGATTTGTCTGGTTAGCTGTTTTGGGAGTGCTTGCTTCAGTCATCGCATGCTATTATTATCTACGTGTCATCAAGGTGATGTATTTTGATGAGCCTAAAGAAGAGCTCCTTCATAACTCTGAAGGTTATTTTTTCCTAACTTCTATTAACACTTTAATGCTTTTTGGACTGGCCATTATAACGCTTTTCTTTTTTCTTATACTTCCTTGGCTAACCTCTTTCACAGACAACGTCATCCGAGCCTCTTTTCCTTAGCCCTATAGATGTTTAGTCCCAGGTTCTGATGTCGAATTGGGATAGGCGTAGAAGGATGGGCGCTGCAAGCATCAAAAGGACAAGCTCCTCTCCCAAGAATTTTGTTACATTTTGATGGATCAAAAAATTGTCCTTTCCGCCCCCCCTTTGTCATTCCCGCGTAGGCGGGAATCTAGAGAATCCTATCACCTGGAACCTCTCCTGAAGCGTTATGTTTGTGGGGTTTTCCTGGATCCCCGCCTACACGGGGATGACAAAAAGACGGAGAAAAAGAGACAAATTCAAAATAAAATTGATTGATCTTAAAGACAAAATTTGCTAGATTTGGGGTTAAGTTTGGTTGGTAAGTGCTTGAAAAGCTTGCAGGCACCTGCTTTTTTTGCATAAAACCCGCTGAACTTATTTCGCGTCTCTGGAATGAATGTTTCAGGGGCAAATACGCGACACCAGGGAGCAGAAACTCCCCGATGCCGCTAACCTTTAACGACTCACACAAAGTCATTTAAGGCTAAACAAGATGTTAAACGATTTTTCTTTTCTGGCGCAACGGAAACTTTCACGCCTTCGACACTTTTTCTTCCCTCCGAGGGAAGGAGGAGACGGTTTGGGGCTGAGTGACTGTTTCTTTTTTTTAGGGTTTTCTCCCTTTGGTTGACCTTAAGCACGCTGTGGGAGGATGCTGACGAAGGCGACGATTAAGCCTGGCGTTCACGTTTACTGTCCGGAAAGGGGAGTTGGACGCGAACGTGCGAGGTGTTGCAAACCATGCGGCAGTTTTCTCCATAAACAAAGCTATCCATGGCCTTTGCGCGCGTAAGCCTTTTGCGTTTCGCTCCTCTGATCTGGTTTTTGAATTTATAGAGTGTGTCTGGTAAAAGATATTTTCATAGGGTTGCCATTCCCGCGGAAGCTGGAATCTAGACAATTATCACAATCTGCTTTTTTAATTCAAAAAAAGCAACCTGAAAATGGCCAGGGAATCGTTGTCGAATTTCTCAAAAAGGTTAATGGACAACTCACTGATCGTCCTATCCGGTTCACTTATGATAAAAGGAGTGCCCAAAATCCTGACTTTCAGACATGGGTGAAGCTTATCGCGGGGGACACAGACGTCCGCTTTGTAAACACGCAAGCGAATCCATCTTAAAAAACCCACCACGGGGGCACATTTTGCCCCCCTCCTTTTTTGAGGTCACCCCTGGTTAATTTTAAGCCTTGCTGCGCAATTGTTCAAGAACGTAAAGCAAAATGCCGCCTTGGTTGAAGAAAGCGATCTCGTCTTCCGTGTCAAGCCTGCAGATGAGAGGAATTTTGTCTTGAGTCTCCCCGGTTTCTCTTTGGACAGACAGTTCCACCGTCATACCGGGTTTTAATTTATCTTCAAGACCCTTGATGTGGAACAGCTCTGTTCCCTTCAGCTCCAAATTTTGGCGATTATAGCCCTTGGAGAACACAAACGGCAAAACGCCCATCCCCACCAGGTTAGACCGATGGATCCGCTCAAAGCTTTCTGCGATCACTGCCTGAACCCCCAACAGCTTTGTGCCCTTCGCGGCCCAGTCTCGAGAAGACCCCGTTCCATATTCTTTCCCTGCAACAATGATCAAAGGCGTTTGATCTGCCTGATATTTTTGAGAAGCTTCATAGATAGAAAGGGTTTCTTGGGTTGGGACATAGGTTGTATAACCACCCAAAACATCTGAGAGCATTTCATTGCGAAGCCGGATGTTTGCAAAGGTCCCCCGGATCATGACCTCGTGGTTGCCACGCCGTGACCCATAAGAGTTGAAATCAGCAGGTTTCACGCCCTGGCCTTGCAGGTAGAGCCCAGCGGGGCTGTCTGGCTTGATAGAACCTGCGGGGGAGATGTGGTCTGTGGTGATGCTGTCCCCCAAAAGAGCCAAAGCCCTGGCGCCGGTGATATTTTGAATGGGCTTGAGGGGCGCTTTCACATGCTCAAAATAAGGTGGACATTTCACATATGTGCTGTCTTGATGCCACTCATAGAGCTCGAGGGAAGCACCTTTAGACCCCTCTCCCATATTTTGCCAGAGGGCATCTCCTTTAAATACATCTGCATATCGGGCCGAAAAAAGCTTGGGTGAGAGGCAGCTCTGAATCACCTCGTGAATCTCTTGCTGGGTTGGCCAAATGTCTTTGAAGAAAACGGGGGCTCCGTTGGCGTCTTCCCCAAGGGGTTTTTCAAAGAAATCGACCAGCATGCTTCCCGCTAGCGCATAAGCTACCACTAGTGGCGGCGATGCAAGATAATTCAACTTAATTTGAGGATGGATGCGGCCTTCAAAGTTTCTGTTTCCTGAAAGAACAGCCGCTACCGTTAAATCATTTTCTTCAATGCTTTTACCGATTTCAGGTTTAAGGGGGCCAGAATTTCCGATACAGGTGGTGCACCCATACCCCACCAGGTGAAAGCCAACAGCCTCTAGGTCTTTAAGGAGACCTGCTTTGTCAAGATAGTCTGTCACCACTTGGCTTCCTGGTGCAAAGGAAGTCTTCACCCAGGGTTTTGATTTTAGTCCTTTCTCTCTGGCCTTGCGCGCCAAAAGGCCCGCCCCAACCAGCACGGAAGGGTTTGATGTATTGGTGCAGCTGGTGATGGCCGCGAGCACCACATGCCCATCGGCTAGAAAATAGGGTTCTCCCTGGGCTTGGGGAACCGTAACCTCTTTAATGCCTTGGGGCTTTTCTTGGCGGAGGGTGATTTTGCAAGCAGGAGCTGCTTCTTTCAGCAAAACCTGATCTTGAGGACGTTTTGGCCCAGCCAGGGATGGTGCCAATGTTTCCAGGCGAAGGGGCATCACATCTGTAAAAATGGGGTCTTCTGCTACAGGGTTATACCAGAATCCTTGCTCTTTAGCGTAGGCTTCTACCAGGGCAATCGAATCAGGTGATCTGCCTGTCAGTTTCAGGTAATCGAGGGTTGCACCATCGATTGGGAAAAGGCCGCAGGTCGCGCCATATTCAGGCGCCATGTTTGCGATGGTTGCCCGATCTGCCAAGGAAAGCGTTTGAAGGCCTGGCCCAAAAAATTCAACAAATTTACCGACCACCCCTTTTTTGCGCAGTAGATGGGTGATGGTGAGCACCAGGTCTGTCGCTGTGACACCTTCGGGCATGCTTCCCTCAAGCTTAACCCCAATCACATCCGGGATGAGGAGGGACAGGGGTTGTCCCAACATGACAGCTTCTGCTTCAATGCCGCCCACACCCCAACCTAAGACACCCAAGCCATTCACCATGGTGGTGTGGCTGTCGGTGCCAACAAGGGTGTCTGGGTAAACCATCTGGGTCTCTTTGTCGTGCCAAACCACCTGGGCGAGGTATTCCAAGTTTACCTGGTGGCAGATACCCGTACCAGGCGGCACCACCCGAAAATTCTTGAACGCTTGTTGGCCCCACCTTAAAAAGGCATAGCGCTCTGCGTTGCGCTGATACTCTAACTTTACGTTTTCTTGAAATGCGTCAGGGGTGCCATAGCGATCCACAATCACCGAGTGGTCAATGACTAAATCAACCGGAACCAAAGGGTTTACTTTGGTGGGATTTCCCCCCAAGGCTTGCATCGCGCGACGCATGGCAGCCAAGTCCGCAATGGCAGGAACGCCCGTGAAATCTTGCATCAATACCCGCGCAGGGAAATAAGGAACTTCTTGTTGAGATGTTTGATTTTTCAACCAATCTGCCAAAAAGCCCACATGATCTCGCGTTATCTGAACGCCATTTTCATGGCGCAGCACATTCTCCAAAAGAATCTTGAGGGAAAAGGGCAAGCGATTCAAATTTTTGATCTGTTGATAAAAGGGTTTCAGAGGGCAATAGGTATACTTATGTTGACCTACTGATAATGTGGTGCGGTTTTTACCTTGGTTTGTCCCTTGCATCCGATGTTCCTTTGCCGTTGATCTCGTGAGATAAAAGTGGCTAGACGAGTGAATTTTTTCTTATGATATCTATTTTGTGTCATTATGGCTTATTCAGTTTAATAAAATATTACCTAAATGTGAAGAGATGTTTCACGTTTCTTAGCAGGTTTTAGATCTTGAGTTTTTTTTACCGTTCCTCTAGGATCTGGGTTTATGAACCAAATTTCCTTTCCCCTTGCCCCTTCAGAAAATCAAATATGCTTCGGCCAGGCACAAGCAGAACATGTGTTTGAAACTGCTCTCGCAAAGGGAAAATTAGCCCACGGATGGCTGTTGCTTGGCCCCCAGGGGGTCGGGAAGCGCACCTTTGCCTACCGCCTTATCCGCTTGTTAGCCTCCGGAGCACCTTCTTTCGATGCCCTGGATGCATTACCAGGTCATCTACCGTTGTTTCAAAAAATTACGGCCAATACCTTTGGGGATTTGCTGGTCTTAGAGCCTGAGGAAAGGGGAAAAGGTATTCCCGTTGAAACGGCGCGCCAAATCAACGCCTTTTTACAACGAACAGCAACAGAGGGCCCTTGGCGTATCCTACTGATTGATGGGCTAGATTGGATGAACCGCCATGCAGCCAATGCACTCCTCAAATCTTTGGAAGAACCCCCCCCCGGTGTTATTTTCTTTCTACTAGCAGAAAATTTGGGAAATGTTTTGCCAACACTACGGTCTAGATGTCAAACGCTACGGCTTTCGCCTCTGCCAACCTCAGAGCTGAAAGCTTGCCTCTCCGCAAAAATGCCCCATCTATCAGATGAGGCAACCGCCACGATCCTGGAATGGTCAAAAGGCTGTTTTGGGAAAGCTTTTTTTTGGATCCAAGAGGACCGCTGGAAGAAAATCCCTACTTTTTTAAATTTATTAGAAAAAGCGACACTTCCGGAGAGTCATCCAGATTTCTCTCCCCCCATCACCCCAGAAAAGCTAGCTTTTTTATTGCAAGAACCCCTTCTTTTTTGGGGAGAGCTTCTCATGGAATGGCTGGAAAAACAAACGGTCCAAGCTGTCCGGGAGAAAGGTACGCTCCCTTTCTCTATTCCTGACATCAAACAATTCCTGGCAGATGCCCAGCAATTTCATTTAGATCCTGGGCACACTTGGGCTTGTCTGTTTAAATTGCTCCGACCACAGGCCAACAAGCCTGTCTTTAAAAGCGCGGGAGGACGCTAAATTTTTAACGCCCTCCACAATTTGTTAGAGCTTTCCAGATCGAGGGCCAAGCTCAGAGACCCCACTGTTGTTGTCGCTTTCTCCTGCTATAGGACACGTTTGATAAGATTGTGCCGCAAGCGCAGGGGGAACAACTTGCTCAACTGAATCAATCATGGAAGGTGGAATTGTGAGCGTGACATCAAGGGGAGAATTAGGTTGCTGAAAAATGGGCAAAATTCGCCTTGAAGACACATCTTTTGTTTGAGATGCCTGGGCAGATAGGACAAAGCTACCTGTTGTAGCGGTTATTGGATTGGGCATAACAACCTCCTCTTTATAGACGTTGATTCAGGGATTCTAGATAGCTCCTTTTTTTATACATATTAATTAAAATTAAAAATAAACAAAATATCTTTTTAATACTCCTTTGTTAAAAAGCAATAGAAAAATATTAATCTGATTGTCGAAATTCAGAAAAGCCGATCTAAAAAATCAATTTTAAGATCTCAACAGTGCATTAATTCCTGTTTTACTACGGGTTTTGGCATCCACTGTTTTGATAAGAATTGCACAATTCAATGACAGAGAAGGCGTTGTAGAAGGCAGTGCTACAGTTCCTGGAACGACGACTGCATAGGCAGGAACCCTCCCATAGGTTATCTCTCCTGTCTCTCGATTGATAATCTTTGTAGAAGCACCGAGGGTTACCCCCATACCCAAAACGCATCCTTCTTCCAAGTGGACGCCTTCAACCAATTGGCATCTGGCGCCAACAAAACAATTATCTTCAATAATCACAGGAGAAGCTTGGAGTGGCTCAAGGACACCGCCAATGCCCACGCCATCTGAAATGTGGCAATTCGCGCCAATTTGGGCACATGACCCGACACGCACATTTGAATCAATCATGGTGCCCTTCCCGACAGACGCACCAATGTTGAGGAAGCTTGGCATAATCACCGCACCAGGGCTGATGAATGCACCTTTGCGCATAACGCTTCCAGGTGTCATCCGAAAACCAGCCTGCTGGAATTGTGCCTCGTCCCACCCTTGGCATTTGAGAGGAATCTTGTCATATCCGGGAAAAGCTCCGCCGGTAAGCTGATTGGGCAGAGAACGGAAAAGCAGCAAAATACCTTTTTTGACCCATTCATGGACAACCCACACACCTTGAATTTTTTCAACAACCCGAACTTTTCCCGCATCCAAAGCTTCTAAAAAAGGAAGCAAGACCCCCAGGGTTTCTCCATCTTGCAAAAGATCATTATCTTCTTTTGCTTCCCAAAGATGTTCTATCTGTTGTTGGAAGTTCACTACTTTCTCCATGCTTAGGTTGCCCCTTGATCATGCACCAACGCGCAACGCATGATCAAGGGGTTCCTTTGGGGGGATGGTTGAGCCGCAAGAATGGCTACTCGAGAACCACTCCAGAGGTTTTTCCATACGCAACCCCGTCATACGCCGCGTTTCTCTTAGGTTTTTTAGCTTTCCACCCATGGTAA
This sequence comes from Alphaproteobacteria bacterium, assembly GCA_051657245.1. GTDB lineage: Bacteria > Pseudomonadota > Alphaproteobacteria > Holosporales > JBOFFI01 > JBOFFI01. Next base: position 14,217 of record JBOFKI010000119.1, read on the forward strand.
ATAGCGGCCCCAATCCCAGCAGCAGCGACGCCTACCGCCAGAGCGCCTGCTCCAATGTAATAGCCAAGGTTGCCATTT
>JBOFKI010000120.1:0-1940 GCA_051657245.1 Alphaproteobacteria bacterium
TTGCGAAAATCAAGACTATACAACGCACCCCCATTTCATGAGTCTATCTCTACCTGCTCTTGAAGAAGACTACAAAAAATAGAAAATTAATCCTACTAATCTTTAAAATATAGCAAAATTATAAGGCTTTAGCTATATTGCATTTCTTCAAGAATTTCAGCATAGATGCGTCAACAATTTCCTTAACCAGAAAGATGTAAACTAATGAATAAGCCTGTTAAAGTAGTCCTATTTTTCTTATGTTCCATGATGGTTACAGGTTGTGCAACACAAAGGGGCATGATCGCCTTGCCTAAAAAAGTACAGCAAGAGATAGGAAGCACAGACGTTTACCTTGAAATGTGCGAGAAAAAAATCAGAGCTGATGTCGAAAATCCAAACTTAACAACATATGCAGGTGGAGGTTTATTATTCGCTTTGGTAGACTGCGCAATAATGGCGCATCGTGAAGATTGTGCAGATAGCGCCTTGGTTGACGTTCAAAAAGAAATTGCAACATTTAAATTTCAAGAAAAAATTCAAGACCGTCTTTCCCATGTACTCAAAAATACAAACTGGTTGCAAGTTCGCAAAATCAACCCCATAGCGACTCTCAATGACGAAATGATCCAGGAAATTTTCAAAAAAGCAAAGACGGATTGTGTGCTCACAAGCAAATTCATTTATAAGCTAAACCCAAATTTTGATGTGATGACAGGAACGCTCTTCCTAACTTTATACCCTGCAAGCACTAAAGCAAAAAAGATAGTAAATGCTGAAAATCCTTTGGAAACTCCTATTTTAAAATTTCATGTTTCTGCTACGGAAGTCTTGCCAAAAGCAGTTCAAGATATGTATGAAAATGCAAAACTTTGGACAAAGAATAACGGAGTACAATTAAGAATGGCCCTTGAAAATATCTTGAACCAGGTTTTCCTTAAATTTGAGAGAATCCTACAGAATCCAAATCATTTACCTGGTACATGATAGTTGGCTTTCATGTTGAAGCATTTTGTCTTTTTAACAATTTTTTTCAGAATTGCAGCTGTTTGGGGACGCTCAGCTTAAGAGAGAAACCCTACAATCCATCCTTCCAAGAGCCCTCAGAAAACTTGCCGAGATTTCCGCCCGTCTGGATGTTCAGCGACTCAGGCAATGCCTCCGCAAGCATCTCCGAGGCGACCGCACCGATAGCCCCAGCGGCGACGCCTTTTTCAGGGGTAAACAGGGCGCCAGTTGCGGCGCCAACAGTTGCATGCAAGGCTTTGTGCTCAGCATGGCTCAATCGTTCTGCGCCGTAGGCCTTGCTAATTTCCGTCGCAGCGAAGCCCCCCATCGTGTTCGCATCAATGCTGAGGGCTGCAGCGTCTAAGGCTCAGGCTCCCCGCCACCCAGGGTGGCGTTCACGGTGCCCAAAACAGCCCCCCTCACCGCTTCTTTTTGAAAATGCTCGCCGAAGGTTTGGGCTTGCTTGGGAAGCCCAAACTAGAGAGATGCTCCCTCCATCAACCCGCCGGTTAATCCTGCCAAAGCAAGAGATTTCAAGCCCTGCGGCTTGGCAACATCCTCAACCGCTTTGAAGGCGTTGCCTTGGTGGTTGAGCGTGCCCACGACGGTTGATGCAGCCACAGCCTGAATGTTTGCTTCGGAGGCAGAAATTTCCTCAACAAGCATGGGAACCCTGGCGAACGCCAGGGTGTGGAGGAGGATAGCAACAAAGAAGAAAAATATGCATCTTCTTGAGATTCAACCCATTTACGGAAGATACTAGGCCGTGTCCTCAATTGAATTGACAATTCTTGAGAATCTGTTGAGATTTGAAAAAATTTAAGGAGAATTTTTTCAAATGCGTCGCTATGGGTTACGGGATGATCCGTTGGATCGTATCAAGGATTTATTGCCTGGAAAACCAGGAGATGTTGGCGTTACAGCCAAAGATAATCGTCTGTTTGTGGAGGCTG
>JBOFKI010000121.1:0-1313 GCA_051657245.1 Alphaproteobacteria bacterium
GGGTTGTCTTGGTGGATGACCAAGAGTTTGTGCTGGCAGATTTGCCCGGGCTTATTGAGCATGCTTCCCAAGGCCACGGGTTAGGGCATCGCTTTTTAGGCCACGTAGAACGCTGCTCCGTCATTCTACATCTTATTGATGGAACTCAAGAAGATGTGGTTGGAGCGTACCAAACCATTCGAAAAGAGCTGCGTGATTATGGTCATCAGCTTGAAGAAAAGCAAGAAATTGTGGCTTTGAACAAATGTGATGCCTTGTTGGAGGAAGAGCAGGCTGAGAAGCTATCCAAGTTGGAAAAAGTGGTTGGAAAAACCGTTTATCCCCTGTCTGGGGCCACACAACAGGGCCTTCAATTACTTTTGCGGCAGCTGATGCAAGATGTACAAGCCGGCCGGGAATTGGCAGGTTCCTTGCAAGATGGTTTTTAAGAAAAAGCCGTTTGTTGCCCAAGGCTTGAAGCCTGTGGGGGTAACCGTTTCTACGCTGCTTGAGCCCGTGTGGGCCCAGCAAAATGCCTTGGAAGCTCGTTTGATGCAGGCGTGGCCGGATATTTTGGGAAAACCTTGGGGGGAAGAAAGCTTTCCAGAAAAGCTAACGTTTGCTAGACAGGGAGAATCTTCCCAAGCTAAAGAAGGTGTGTTGTTTTTGGGGGTAGCCAACGGCCGCGCCCTGGCGTTCCAATACCAGCTCCCTTTTTTATTAAGTCGGATCAATGGATATTTTGGTTACCAGGCAGTGACGCGGATTGTACTCAAGCAAACTTCAAGCCTTGGAGAAAGGCAACTTAGCCCTTCAAAAATGACCTCACCTCAAAAATCTGACACCCCCCTTCAGGCTGCTTTATTGGGAGCCATTCAACAGGTCCAAGAGCCCCAGCTTCAAGAAGCCCTTCGTGGCCTGGGGGAGACATTGCCGGGTAGCTCAGACCAAGAGATTGAATAAGCCAGGGGCTAGGCTTCCCAATTCTTAAATTGTCATTCCTGCTTCTACGCGCGCGTGTCCGGTTAAACATAAAAATCTGTTTCATGCCTAAAATTCCTATCAGACGTTAAAACGCCATAAGCGAGGAAATGTCCTTGATCAAAATCTGGAACGACAAAAAATTGATACCGTGTCGTGCGTCAAACTTGAAAGGGAACCATTTAGACAAAAAGTAATATTTGACAAATTATTAGACAAGACACAATAAATCATTATAATAAGATGAATTTATTGAATGGAGTTAGGTTTTTTGTCTAATAAATTGACCCAAAAGACGCTTTTAAAGCTTGCCTTTATTGCCTTATTGACCCATCATGTTGCCCTGGCAGGAT
>JBOFKI010000122.1:0-1084 GCA_051657245.1 Alphaproteobacteria bacterium
TCTCATCGTCAGACCCGGAGACAGCCAGCTCGGCCAGCACCTTGTTGACTGCGGTCGCCACGATACCGTAAACGTCCTGCGGCTTGTCGCTCGGGGTCAGGTTCACAGCGTTACCGCCCACCTCGTCACGCAGCATCGCGGAGAAGTGCTGGAGACCAGAGCAGGTGCCGTCGAAGGCCAGCGGTAGGCTAGACTTGTAGGACTCGCTACGGCCAGACTCAACGTAACCCAGCCACTCGAAGCAGAAGGCCAAGAAGCAGAAGGGAGAGTCCTGTTCAGCCCACCAAGTGTTATCCAGCGGGGCACGGGCAGTGGCCAGAATCATGGCCTCGTTGTCAGCGACCCATTTAACACGGTCCTCAAGGGACACCTTGTCGACACCAGCGCAGTTTGCACCGTGGACCGCCAGCCAGTATGCGCCTTCAGCACCAATCGGCATAGCCTTAGCGAAAGTCAGGGTGCCTTTGGTTAGGTCGTTACCCTGCGGGTTGTACATCGGGACAGCGTACACACGACCACGCCAGTCCATGTTGTGCGGGAACCAGATGGCCTCGTACTTGCTGAACTTGTTGGCCTGCTCTAGGATGAACTCAAGGGACAGGCGACGAGATTGGCGGGCCTTCTCGCGGCGGTAGATGGACGCAGCGTTACGCTTCCACTTCTTCAGCTGGTCAGCAGACACCGGGTTACCCTCAGCGTCCAGCTCAACGGCTTCAATCAGGGAGCCATCAGCGCGGCAGATACCGTTCTCCAGCTTGGGCTTGACCACCGGGTTGCGGCTCGGCATGTCAGACACCGGGCAATTCTCCCAGCCGGACACCATGTTGGCCACTGCCAGCACCTTGTCATTCACCTTCCACGCGGTATTCTGGATGGTGTTCACCGCCTTCATGGTGCGCTCAAGGTCAACATCGCAGTAACGCTCAAGGGCACGCTTAGAGCCGACACGAATCAGGTTCAGCGGGCGACGACCCTTGGCCCAGTAACCACCACCGCGCACGTCATCCCACGGCTTCGGCGGAACGATGGTCGGTTGGTGCAGCGGGCTGATGCCTGCCAGAGCGTGGGCACGGTTGGCCAGCTT
>JBOFKI010000123.1:0-2488 GCA_051657245.1 Alphaproteobacteria bacterium
TTCATCGAAAGGCTTTTTGGCCGAATCAAAGAGAACAAGAGAATCGCTATGCGATTCGATAAGCGCGACACCACGTTCCTTAGCTTTATCGCTTTGGCTCTTCTCAGGGCTTACAAGTTATTTTGTTAACAGTGCTATATATGGATTTTTAATCCCTTGTTATGCGCTCTCGTGGTTGTTTTTTCTGCCCATCCGTTTCTTCCACGGCTTGCTAATCGAATTAAGGTCGAATCAAAAACGGCGACAACATCGTTGATTTTTTTTTTGACTCCTTAAGTGGGAGATTAGCTCTGTAGCGATATCCCGAAAGATTGCAAAAGAGCGAGTGTTGTTAGCGTCGGATAAGGTCGAGCGTTTCAGCTCCCGCGTTTTGTAAATGATCGTGGCACTGGGGGGGTGAGAATTAACGGTTATTTCAAGCTCACGAAGGCTTGTTATGCCTGCAACTTGAGCTGTAGTAGGCAACAAGATGATCCTAAGATTTGAATGTTTTTGCATAACGATCCCCCTTGTGTTCATCAACAATTTTTTTAATTTTTTCTCGCGGAAGTAAGTTTAAAATTTCACGCAACAGGGCATTGTTATCCACAGAGCTGCTCCCGCTAAAATTTTAAGTTTTTAAACCCTATTTTAGCCGAAAACTCAGAGCAGATCTACTTTTTTAGACATTCTTCATGTTTACCGGACACTCGTGCGCGGCGGCGGGAATGACAAAGGGAGGGGCGGGAAGGACAATTTTTTGATCCACCAAATGTAACAAAAAATAATTTAAGAAGAGTTATAGGGCCACTCTCCCCGCAGTTGGCTACAAACTGCAGCTCAGCGGGCTTGAAACACATATTGCTTTCAGGCTTTGGGTTTCAAGTAGAAAATCCAAGGGTTTTTTTGCATTCGTAAACTTGGTGGAGCCAAGCGGGATCGAACCGCTGACCTCTACAATGCCATTGTAGCGCTCTCCCAGCTGAGCTATGGCCCCACATAAAGACTTCCAAAATTCAAAATAAGAAGCCTAAAAATCTAGCTTATCTTAGTCAAACTAAACTTATTTTATCTTTGCTTCTTTGAAAGGAACGTGTTTGCGAACAACAGGATCGTATTTCCGTTTTTCAAATTTTTCGGGCTTTGTTCTGGGATTCTTCTTTGCTACGTAAAAGTAACCCGTTCCCGCCGTGCTTAGAAGCTTAATAACCGTAAAGCTGCGTTTTCTTGCCATACCCAAAAATCCCTTTTATAAAATTAGCAAACCTAGCGCTTAGAGAACTGAAAGCCTCGGCGCGCCTTGGCCAAACCATACTTTTTACGTTCAACCCTTCTGGAATCCCTAGTCAAAAGACCATGCTGCTTCAAAAGAGGCCTTAATTCTGGGTCAAAAAGCGTTAAAGCCTTGCTAACACCATGTCGAACCGCACCCGCTTGCCCTGATAACCCCCCGCCTTGGACTGTGCACATCACATCAAACTGACCCAAGCGATTCACCACTTGAAAGGGCTGAGACACCAACATCCTCAAAACCGGGCGAGCAAAATAAGCATCTCCCTCTTTCCCATTCACGGTAATTCTGCCAGCACCTGCCTTGACCCAAACCCGGGCAACAGCTTCTTTTCTCTTGCCTGTTGCATAAGATCTTCCCTGTGGGTCAATTTGCCTTTTTGTCTTCACAGGACTTGTGGCAACAGAAGAAGACGCAGAAGTTAAAACATCAAACTGGCTATTAGGCATCTGCTAAATACTCCTTTTGTTTTTAGGGTTCAAGGACGCAACATCCAACATTTCAGGGCTTTGGGCTTCATGGGGGTGAGATGCACCAGCATAAATCTTCAGATTTTTCATCTGTTGGCGACCCAAATTATTTCGGGTAATCATACGCTCTACGGCCTTATGCAGCACACGTTCTGGATGTTTCCCTTCTAAAATTTGTCGCATGGTGCGCTCTTTAATCCCTCCAGGGTAACCCGTATGCCAGTAAAACTTGCGATCCTCACGTTTTTTACCTGTGAGGGCTACAGAAGCAGCATTTACAACGATAATGTTATCGCCACAATCCATGTGGGGTGTAAACGTTGGCATATGCTTCCCCCTCAAACGCATCGCGATAAAACTCGCCAGACGCCCCAAAACAAGATGCTCTGCATCAATCACATACCACTTCTTCTCAATCTCAGAAGCCTTCATCGTATAGGTTTTCATCTTCTAACCCTTCAAACACACAGAAAAAAACGCATGAGCACACTCTAAAACGCCTTCAAACCTTCTGTCAACCCCCTTGTAAGCGCATGTCGCTAGCACATGATATGTCCGAATTAATTGAGCCACGTGAGTTGTCCGAATTGAAATGTTTAGAATGGCCTGCCTTAAAGGAGGCCATGATGAGCGGAATAAAGACGACTTACGAGGTAATAAAAATGAGATTTGAAGATATTTACGGACGCTACCGACAAAAAGCGTTGAGCACGGCGGAGGCGTCAGAAATCCTCAGGGCAAGCCAACG
>JBOFKI010000124.1:0-2480 GCA_051657245.1 Alphaproteobacteria bacterium
CCATTTCCTTTTCTACTTTGTCAAACGCTATACACTAACGCTTGAAAAAGCCCCCTGCCTAAGCAAGGGGAAAGGGTATCAACTAACACACTTTAAACGAGTCAGGTTTAAAGGTTTGGGGTTTTTAAGGCAAACCCCCAGCCTATTTATTTAGGCTTGCGCCTCTTGTGCTTCAAGTGCTGCTAAATACGCCTCTTGCTCTTCCTCTGTTGCATCCGGCTTTTCGGCTGCCTCTTTCAGCTCTGCCAGAGTAGGGGCCGCCATAACAACAGGGGCCAGACCTTCAAGGGTTTCGCTTTCAGGGGCTACCACAACGGCGGTTTCATCTTTGCCGCCTGCCTCTTTGTAAAGTTCCTCGGCCTGCTTTTCGTTATAACCCTTTGAAAGCAACAGGGCAAAAATACCCTCTTTTGGTGTGTCGGTGTCCAACTGGTTTTTAATGTCAGACACCATTTTTTCACGGTCGGTCGGGTCGATGGGGTTATCCATCACGCTCGCAACTCTGGCGGCTTGCTCGGCCTCTTTCTCTGCCCGCTCGGCATCTTTGAGGGCTTGGGCGGCTGCCTCTTGTTTGGCTGAAAGCCATTTATCATAAGAAGGTAGTTCAACGGTTGCCAACTCTTCTTTGCCGATAAGGTCTCGCCAAGTCTTGAAAGCCTTCAAGATGTTTTCTTTAACCGCTGCCGTCCCTTTGGCCCCGCTCTGGTCGGCTACCATAGTTTCATTATAGAGGCTGCTGATAAGCTCGTTTTCGCTGTTTTCCTTCCACTGTTGCCAAAACAAATACGCTTTCTTTTGAACAATGGGGCAAGCCTGAGCGCCCTTTTCATCACCAAACCCCGCCAAGGTGCGCAACATACAATGAATGACGGATGCCGTATAACAGTTGCGGTTTTCCTCGTTAATGTCTCGCTTTTGAATGCCGAGACTGTCAACCAAAAACACGACTTCTTTGTTAGCAAATATCCAGTCGGTAGCGGTCAGGTTTTTAGCTTGGCCATCCGGCTTATTGAGGTAAGACCCCAAACCGGTAAAGGCAGTTTTGTTAATGGTTTCAACTAAACCACTGTCAAACTCTACCCATTCACCCGAGATAGTAAGGCGCAACTTTGCAATAATAGCCTTATGCTCTGGGCTAACCTTTTGAGCGTCCCCGTTCAAAGTATCAAACAGGTTTGAAACAAAATAGTCGGTTTCTTTAACATTGTCCGGCAACACAATAGTGATAACGTGGACAAACTCGGGCTTTTCAAGAGCGCCAGCCAACCAAGCGCCCGCCCGCCCGTTGCCATCAAGGCGGCAAATGGGGTTGCCTTTGCTATCAACCAGAGCATAACCCAGAGTTTGCAAGGGGCTTTCCAGCATACCGCGCAAATGCGCCTTATCTTCGAAACGAGACTGCCAAGGGCGGTTAGCGTCATACGGTTTGAGGGCCAGCCATTCATCAATAGGCATTACCATAAAGCCCAGAGTGCCGGAGAAAACATCTGTTTCGGGCTGGTCGGAGTAGGCATTAAGCTTGGTGCGCAAAACCTTGTTGCCGTGCTGGTTCACAACGTGCTTACCGTTGGCAATGGACAGGGCTTTAACATTTTCCGCTTGGTCAATGAAGGTCAGGCGGTTAACAACAGCAACAGGCTTGATAGTGGTCATTTTCAGTTTTCCTTTTCGGTTTAAGTTGTGCCCATTATAACGTTTTGGGCGGGTAAGTCAACACATTTTTCATTTCAGTTTAAGCGGCTATCTCTGCCTCTCAACTGGTGCCCATTTTATCAGAGTGGGCGGCACTGTCAACACATTTTATTTAAAAACTTCATTAACATCAAGAGAGGTTTCCCTTGGGTCTGCCATCCAGTTAGACCAAAAACCTGTTAGGTCTTTAACTGGTAGCGTCCCACTCTTGCCCCCATTTTCTACTATAAACAAACGAGTGTCAACAGGGTGAAGGTTTATTTTTGTAGCCCCTTCAAAGGTCAGCGGCTCCCCCTTCTTCTGAATGAGTGTAAGGGATCGCCCTACTATCTCACCATGTTTTAACTTCCACTCCCCATAAGAGGCATGGCGGCAAGTATAACCCCCGATAACATCCGTTAAAGTTGCTATCTTTTTAACACGGTCTAAGATACGCTCTTTTTCCGCTGGTGTCAACCATTGTTTTAATAAAACATCTTCGGTTTCTATCACCTGATAAAAGACCTTTTCAGGGATACCAGCAAAGGAAAAAACTTTCTTAGCCCATTGGACACCATGAAGGGCCTTACCAAAACCAAGACAACCAAGGCGGAAAGCCTCATTGTTCAAGTCCCGAAAGTCTAACAGTGTTTTCATTTACTTGCAACCTCTATTTCATCGCGGCCCCTTGCCGCTTTGGTATGGCCCCTATTATAAGGATACACAAACCAACGTCAAGAGGAAAAACAACAATGTTAGCAAATGACATACTAACCAAAGGGGCTATCATCCCCACATTATCAGGCCCC
>JBOFKI010000125.1:0-4921 GCA_051657245.1 Alphaproteobacteria bacterium
TTCATCGAAAGGCTTTTTGGCCGAATCAAAGAGAACAAGAGAATCGCTATGCGATTCGATAAGCGCGACACCACGTTCCTTAGCTTTATCGCTTTGGCTCTTCTCAGGGCTTACAAGTTATTTTGTTAACAGTGCTATAACAACTGTATCCAGGCTGATTTTATATTTTTCAGCTATTTTTCTGTAAGATAGCGTACTTTTAGGCGTTCAAGCCTTATCGCAGGCGTAGTTCTGGCGTTCTTAGGGAGGACTATTGCTGGCATCTATCACCTCTATGGGTAAAAGTGTCGATTCCTAAGTTTACACCCTAGCTTTCCGATAGGCAACCATCCGAGATAAAATACGGGAGCGGAGATGACAAAATGGGGGATGGAGATGAATTTAAACAGAGCTATAGAATGTTTTTTACGGAGTTTAAGGACAAGCTAATGCGGCAATTTCTTTCAAAAAAGTTCGAAGCTTCAAGGCGCCTTGAGCCGTCGGAGCTATTTTCTCTTCCCAAATTAAGCGATGCTCTGGATTGATGCGTATGTTTTTTTTGCTTTGAATCCAGCGAATTAATTTCTCTGGATAGGGAAACCCGTTGCTGCAAAAACGGATAAAAACGCCTCGCCCATGGGTTACTTTGATATCTTCTATGTAAGCTTTATACATAAGAATTTTTATATGAATGGATGCAAGGAGGTTATCTACTTCTTTGGGGTAAGCCCCAAAGCGGTCCACAAGCTCTGCTGCAAAAGCTTCCACATCATTTTCCTCAGAAATAGCTGCTAACCGTTGGTAAAGCTCAATCCGAATATCCAAGGCTGGGATATAAGTTTCTGGGATACGAAATGAAAAATGGAGGCTCATTTGGGGGGGTTTGCGCCCAAAGGTTTGTTGGGTCTGGTCTGGAGACGCTTGCTTTTGCTCTTCAATGGCCTCTTCCAACAGCTGTTGATAGAGTTCTATCCCAACTTCTCGGATATGGCCAGATTGCTCTTCTCCAACCAAGTTTCCCGCTCCTCGAATGTCCATATCATGGCTTGCGAGGGAAAAACCCGCCCCAAGGGTATCAAGGGATTGTAAAATCTCAAGCCTTCGCATGGCAGTTGGTGAAAGCACATCCTGATTTGCCAGGGTCAGGTAAGCATACCCCCTCGCTTTACCGCGACCCACGCGCCCCCGCAATTGGTAAAGTTGAGCAAGCCCAAAGAGATCTGCTCGGTGCACCAAAAGCGTGTTTGCAGAAGGGATATCAATGCCTGATTCCACGATGTTGGTTGAAATTAAGACGTCGATTTCTTGATTGTAAAACTGCATCATCACCGCTTCCAGGGCGGAAGGAGTAAGCTGCCCATGGGCAAGGGCAAGGCGAACTTCTGGCACAAACCGCTCAACCCGCTCACGCACTTTTTCTAAATCTTGCACCCTTGGACAGACATAAAAAGTCTGCCCTCCCCGGCTTTGCTCCCGCAACATTGCTTCTCGCATCACCATACCATCAAAGGGCAAAATAAAGGTGCGCACCGCGAATCGGTCCACCGGTGGGGTTGCGATGAGGCTCAAATCTCGAACGCCTGTCAAAGACATTTGAAGGGTTCGAGGGATAGGGGTTGCCGTCAGGGTTAAGACATGCACATTTTTACGGAGATTTTTGAGCTTTTCCTTTTGCTTCACCCCAAAATGTTGCTCTTCATCCACAACCAGCAAACCCAGATTATGAAAAGAGATACGATCGGCCAACACACCGTGGGTCGCAATGATAATGTCAATCTCTCCGCTGGCTAGGCGTTTTTTGACCATGCTTGCTTCCTTTGGAGGAACGAGCCGGGACAGCTGAGCAATGCGAAGGGAAGTCCCCTGAAATCGCTCTTGAAATTTTTGAAAGTGCTGGCGGGCCAAGAGGGTTGTGGGAACCACGATAGCTACTTGGGCTTGGCAGGAAGCCACCACATGGGCAGCCCGCATGGCAACCTCTGTTTTCCCAAAACCCACATCGCCGCAAATGAGGCGATCCATTGGCTTGCCAGAAGCCAAATCCCCCAAGGTATCGTCAATAGCCTGGAGTTGATCATCTGTTTCAACGTAAGGGAAACGCGCGCAAAAAGCTTCAAAACTTGGGCAGGGTAAAAACGCAACAGCTTCTTCAACCTGTCGCGTTGCAGCAAGGGCAATGAGGTGTGAGGCCACCGCATAGAGACGTTTTTTCACCCGGGCCTTTCGATTTTGCCAATGGGCTAGCCCTAATTTATCTAGGGTCACATGCTCTGTTTCATTGCCATACCGTGAAAGCACGTTCATGTTTTCGACCGGCACAAAGAGCTTATCGCCCCCCTCATAACCCAAAACGAGGAAATCATGCAGCCCTGTTCCAACTGTCACTGCCTCAAGCCCCATGTATTTTCCAAGCCCATGCTCCTGATGAACCAGAATATCTCCCACTTCAAAAGAAGAACGGCTGCGGAAGAGATCTTTCTGACGCTTGGATTTTATTGGTTTTCCCGTTAGGCGTTCTCCCAGAAGGTCTTCTTCTGTTAAGAGACTGAATGTTTCGGTTTGGAATCCTTGTTTCAAGGGTAGCACGGCGCTCCCCAAAGGCAGGGAAAGGTCTTCAAATTTTGAAACCGCAGGAGGCACTTCCAAACCATGCTCTTGCAGCAACCGCGCAAGCCGTTGAACAGACCCCTCTGTCCAACCTGAAAGAAGCAGCTGATGATGCGGCTTTTCTTTCTGTAACTGCAAGAGCGTTGCCGTTATTGTTTCAAACAGATTAATGTGAGGATTTTTCCTTAAAAGCCCAAAATCCCACCCAGGGCGTACGTTGAGCTTTGTTTGTTCTGCTGTTTCTGCGTTGTTCTGGAAAGGCGAAAGAAGGGTTGGCTGACGCTTCACCAAAGCTTCCATCGCTGAGGCAAGGGGTTGGTATAGCTGCTCAGGCTCTAGGGCATCATAGGGCGCTCCCTGGGATTTTTCTTCCAACAGATCAAACTGTTTTCGAGCTTGATGGTGCTCTTCAATCTGAGACACAAATGCTCCCAAGGCTTGAGGAACGCTGCTTTCCAGCGTAACAGTAGTGGTTGGCGGAAGCAGGTCCCACAAGGTTTCTAGCCTAGGATAAAAAAGAGGGAGCCAATGCTCCATCCCTGGATAGGGTTTTTCTTGGGAAATAGCCTGGTAAAACGGGCGCTCTGTCACTGTTTTTCGATGAGAAAAAACCTCACGATAACCTTCCCGAAACTGCCGAATAGTTTGTGTCGTTAACACCACTTCCCCAAGGTGCAGCAAAACGATTTGTAACTGAGGAAGCAGCCGCATTTGGGTTGAAAGATCGAAGGTGTGGATGCTCTCAAGGGTATCATCAAAAAAATCAAGCCGAACGGGGTTTGGCATATTAGGAAAAAAGATGTCGATCAAACTTCCCCGAACAGCAAACTCACCTACGTCGTAAACGACATCTTGCCGACGATATCCCATCTGTGTGAGATGCTCCAGAAAGGTTGTGCGGCTGACCTGATCCTTTGGTTGAAGCTTCCAGGCTTTGAAACCAAAGGCTTCAGAAGGCGGTAATTTCTGAACCAAAGCGTGATGGGTTGTTAGGATAAAATCAATGGTATGGGGAGCAAACCAAAGATGGCTAAGGGCTTCAAGACGCGCTGCCATTACATCAACATGGGGGGAAACGCGGTCATAGGGCAAACAATCCCAAGGTGGTAGCGTTACAATGCGGTAGCTTGGGTCTAAGAAATGCAGGGTCTGTTGAAGCGAAGCCAGGGCTTTTTCATGGGTGGTCACATGAAGCTGAGGGGCTTGCTTTTCCAGAGCCTGTTGACGGAGGTGATGCAGGTGGAAGGGAATATAGCTTTCCGGAACACCTTGGGTGCTTGGGAACACGTCTGTGTGTTTCAATGTTTCAACCATCCTGTTATGCGGGGTCCTTAAGCTAACTTACGGAGATTTGGATTGGATCCGTACACAAATTTCATCAATACCATAAGATTCAAGGATTATAGGATAATTAAATACAGAAGAAAGGAGAAAAATCATGTAGGTTTGTGTGCTTTGGGCCGCCACATCTTCCAATTGAATTTTCCCTGATAAAATGGCCTCATCATCCCCTCCCAACACAATTATGTTCGATTTGAGCGTCGCTTCTAGCGTATAAACCTCTGGATTTATTGCTACAACCAATTCTCCTCGCTTGGGCACTTTACTGTGAAGCCACATCAAGATATTGATAAAAAGTTGAAATGTCCCTTTGGCAAATTTAACCTGGTCAAAATGGTCTGCCCATATCAGCTCCACCCGCTCTTGCAGCTTAAAATAGTTTTGACAAATGGAACGTACATACCGAACCCCGAGGGTTTGTCCACCCATCGCATAGGCGGCACGAAAAACATCTAGCCTGCTTCTCAGGAGATCTGAGGATTTTTGCAAAAGCCCTAAAATTTCTTTGTCATCTTCAGAAGCATTTTTTGGAAATTCCAAAATTTCTAACCCTGTCATCATAGCGCCAATGGGCGAAGCTAGATCATGGGCAATATGGGAAGACGTCAGCTGGCTTAAAAAGAGCAGACGGTTCAAAAGGTGAAGCTGGTCTTTATAACCAGCTGTTTGGTCTGCGTTATCCATTCCATGCCCTTCGACAAGCTTTCCCGAGAAACCGTTTGGTGTGTTCTTCTTAACAGAATTCAAGATAAAAATCAAAACATATCTAGATAGTGTCGTCAAGAGATATTAAGCCAAAGCGCAAGGCAACGAATGTGGGTTGCCGCAAGGAAGGAAGACGCGTTTTTAGCGTACCCGCGTGGCTATTCCTCTCCATCGTTTAAGATGCAAGAAGGCATTTTCGACCAAGTGTCGGCGCTTGTATACCTCTTTATCATAAAAACGTTGTGTTTTTCGGTTCTTTTTTGGAGGAATAACCGCCTGAATGTCTTGC
>JBOFKI010000126.1:0-5155 GCA_051657245.1 Alphaproteobacteria bacterium
TCTGGGAGGTTCGCTAACATGACTCGCTTCCCGACTAACACTCACAAGCGTATCTACTACGCATGGTGTTACGGCGCTGGGTTCATCGGTCTGGCTAAGCGCTACGGCTGGCGCAGGGTCAGAGAGACACAGCGTATCATCTTCAAGTTCAACAAGGCGCATCCTAATGACTCATATCTCTTTAGCTAACAAAGCGGCTCCTCAGCACCACACAGGGGCCACCGTAGTGACACCAGACGGGTTCGCCATGCAGGCCCGTATCAACCGGCTCAAACGTGAGCTGAAACTCAATCGTCAACTTCAAGGGGTTTAAACACCATGGCTAGCAAGTATTCAATCAAGCGTCTGGTCGCTCAGTTGCGACTCAATGGCAACCTGACCGTTAGCATGTACGAGCTGACCGACGGTCGCTGGCTGGTAGGCTACGGCCATCACGAAGTAATCACCGCGACCAGCACATTGGCCGCTGAAGAGTTTAACACCTGTGTGACCCACGCCATGAGCGCAGAGGGTCTAATCGAAACTAACGAGGATTTTTAATCATGTCTGCAATCGGCAAGAAGTTCATCAACGTGCACAATCAAGCGGTTCTCTACACCATCGCGCCTCAGGGTTCCATCATCTGCAAGCGCATCGGGACGTTCAAGTGGGTTCCTTCTGCCCTGACCCGTGAAGAGTTCGACCTCAACGTGCGACTCGGCACACTTGCACCGTACCAAGGGGTCTAACAATGGAAGCAATCGCGTGCATCGTAATCGTCGGTCTGGCCTTCTACCTCGGCAAGGAGTCTGGCTTTCAGGCTGGTTACAGCGAGGCGGAACGTAAGCATTCCCTATAGTGAGGGCTAATTGTCCTCATCATCGTTGTGATTAAACCCTCACTTTAGGGAGAAAGACATTAAGTTAAAGACATCTTGACTCTTTTAAACACTAAGACTACTCTACACAGACACTACGTCAAACCTAAGGAATAGACACTATGTCAAACGTAATCAAGCCCGCTCTGAACGACTTCTCCGAAATCACTCTGTCAATCGCTCCGTACAACGTACTGGCTGACCACTACGGCGAGACGCTGGCAGCCGAGCAGCTCCGTCTTGAGCATGAGTCTTACACCATGGGCGAGGCTCGCTTCATGAAGGCGCTGGAGCGTCAGATTGAGCGTGGTGAGGTGGCTGACAACGCCGTTGCCAAACCTCTGCTGGACACCTTGGTTCCTGCCCTTCAGGTTGCCATCGTCGAGTTCATGGAGGCCAAGGGTCGCGGTCGTCCTCACGTGTCTAAGCAGTACCTGAGCCAGCTGGAGGCAGGACAGGCAGCCTTCATCACCATCAAGACCATCCTGACCATCCTTGCCAAGGAAGAGTCTGCCCATATCCAGCGCGTAGCCATGGCGATTGCAGGCAATATCGAGGATGAAGTTCGCTACGGTCGTATCCGTGACGAAGAGGCGGCCCAGTTCAAGAAGAACATTGCCGACAACCTCAACAAGCGCAACGGCACCATGTACAAGCGCGCCTTCATGCAGGCTGTAGAGGCCAAGCTGCTGGACGACGGTATCCTGAACGAGGCGCACCAAGACTGGGACAAAGACCACCGCTTCCATGTCGGTGTCCGTATGCTGGAGCTGGTCATTGAGTCCACCGGTCTGGTTGCCCTTGAGCGCAAGTTCGCTGGTATCCCTGACAAAGACCACCAAGCCGTGCACCTGACCGAGGAGTTCGTTGCTAAGCTGACTGGTCGTGCTCATGCACTGGCAGGTATCAGCCCGTTGTTTCAACCGATGGTCGTACCGCCTAAGCCGTGGAACGGCGTCAAAGGTGGTGGCTACTGGGCCAAGGGTCGTCGCCCGCTGAACCTCATTCGCGTTGGTTCCAAGCGTGCGCTGGAGCGTTACAACGAGGTGTACATGCCTCAGGTCTATGACGCTGTGAACACCATCCAGAATACCGCGTGGAAGATTAACAGCGATGTACTGGCAGTGGCCAACATGATTGTCAACTGGGACAACTGCCCTGTCAAAGACGTTCCGTCCATCAAGGTGGCTGTCAAGCCCAAGCTGGAGAATGGCATCACCAATACCAAGGGCGAGCTGGTTGAAGCCATTGAGCTGGACGAAGAGGGCAACCCTGTTGACCCAACCGCCCTGAAGCGCTGGAAGAAAGCAGCCGCAGCCATCTACCGCAACGAGAAGGCCCGTCAATCTCGCCGCCTGAGCATGGAGTTTGCACTGGGTCAGGCCAACAAGTTCAGCCACTATCCGGCCATCTGGTTCCCGCACAACCTCGACTGGCGTGGTCGTGTGTACGCTGTCCCAATGTTCAACCCGCAGGGCAACGACATGACCAAGGGTCTGCTGACATTCGCCAAGGGTATGGAGCTGGGCGCTGAAGGTGCCTACTGGCTGGCAGTCCATGGCGCTAACTGCGCAGGCGTTGACAAGGTGTCCCTGCAAGACCGCGTGCAATGGGTCGCGGACAACGAGGCCATGATTCTGGCTTCTGCTGAGCAGCCGCTCGAATGCACTTGGTGGGCTGAGCAGGACAGTTCATCCTTCTGCTTCCTTGCCTTCTGCTTCGAGTGGGCCGGTTACGTGAAGTCTGGCCGTAGCGAGTCCTTTGTGTCTCACCTGCCGCTGGCCTTTGACGGCACCTGCTCTGGTCTCCAGCACTTCTCCGCGATGCTGCGTGACGAGGTGGGCGGTTCCGCTGTGAACCTGACCCCTAGCCCGAAACCTCAGGACGTGTATGGCATCGTTGCAATCGAAGTCAACAAGAAGCTGGCCGAGCTGGCTGTCTCTGGGTCTGACGACGAGATGGTAACCAAGGAGGACAAAAAGACCGGCGAGATTACCGAGGTTCTCAAGCTGGGCACCAAGACTCTGGCCAACCAGTGGCTGACATTCGGGGTCAACCGTGGTGTTACCAAGCGCTCGGTCATGACTCTGGCGTACGGCTCCAAGGAGTACGGGTTCGCCGACCAAGTACGCGAGGACACAGTGCAGCCTGCCATCGACAAGGGCAATGGCCACATGTTCACCGTACCGTCTCAAGCCTGCCAGTTCATGGCCAAGCTGATTTGGGACGCTGTGTCTGTGACCGTAATCGCAGCGGTTGAGGCCATGGAGTGGTTGCAGAAGGCCGCCACCCTGATTAGCTCTGAGGTGAAGGACAAGAAAACCAAAGAAATCATCAAGCCCGCGCTGCCGGTTCACTGGACAACGCCGGTAGGTTTCCCTGTGTGGTCTGAATACCGCGTCCAAGACCAGAAGCGCATCGACTGCGTTATCCTTGGTGGTCTGCGTCTCCAGCTGATGCTGAACGTCAAAGAAGGCGTGAAGATTGACGCTAAGAAGCAAGCCAGCGGCATCGCTCCGAACTTCGTACACAGCAACGATGCGAGCCACCTGATGCTGACCGCCCTTAAGGGCAAGCAGTACGGTATCCACTCGTTCGCCATGATTCATGATTCGTTCGGCTGCCACGCTGGTCTGGCTCACCTCATGTTCAAAGCAGTACGTGAGACCATGGTTGAGACCTACGAGGAGCACGACGTAATCGCTGAGTTCTACGAAGAGTTCCGCGACCAGCTCCACGCTACCCAGCTGGACAAAATGCCTGACATGCCTAAGAAGGGTAACCTCGACATTCGCCAGATTCTGGAGTCCAACTACACTTTCAGCTAAACACAACGGGTCACCTTCGGGTGGCCCTTTTTTCGTTTCAACGACTTGACAGAATGACCAACCTGCTGTATTACGCGCAGGCGCTCCCGTCTCCTTTATACGGCCAGACGCTGTGATTAAACCCTCACTATAGGAACAACCAACCATTCAACCAATCACAGGAGAACAACCACCATGATTTCTAACACTCTGACAGCCGCTCAGACCCACGATGTGTTCACTCACCTTCTGGTTCTCATCTGCATCCTGACCCTCATCATCACCGTGATGGGCGTTAAGATGGTCAGAATGTGGGTACGCAAGGACTTGCTGAATGAGACCAAGCTGGACTATGCCCACGCTAAGCAGTGCCTAGAAGATGTGGCCCGCAAGCGCAAGCGTGACGAGACTGACCACATGAACAACATGAGGGCAGCCGAGCGGAACATTGACGGGCTTAAGCTGACCATCCACAACCTGCGGGCTCAGCTCAACAAGGCCAAGTCTGAGGGCGAGACCCTTAAGCAAGTCAGTTTCGATTCCCGCTACGGCAAGAGCCACCGCTACACCACCAGTGGCAACGTCGAGCGCATCTCCCTTAAAGAGACCGCCAACACGGTAACCGTAGTGCAGCACCTTAAAGAGGGTCGCGGGGTCTTACACGTTGAGCACAACCGCGAGGACATCAAGGGGCCAATCCTCAAGGTGTACGCCGAGGCCGAATAAACCCTCACTATAGGAACAACCATTTCAACCATTAGGAGAACCACCGAATGAACCCTATCACCATCAACCCGTGCAAGCCCGTAAAGTTCAACCTTAAGGCAATCGCCAAGGCTCTGGACACCTCCGGCAGCCTCATTGCTGACATCAAGCACGACGGCGTGCGTTGTGAGCTGGTCATTAAGCCGACCGCTGACATTGACGGTAAGCTGGCAGCTCGCTGCTATGCCTTCAGCCGCTCTGACAAACTGCTGCCATCTATGCGTGAAATCTTCACGTCTCCGGCTGACCAGATTCAGCTGGGCTGGCTGCTGAGCGAGTCCCGCTACCCTAAAGGCATCGTCATTGACGGCGAAGTAATGGTCAAGGGCATGACCTTCCAGAAGTCCTCAGGCCGTATCCGCTCGAAGAAGCCGATTCCGGTAGAGGAGCTGGAGTTCATCGTCTATGGCTACTTACCGCTGGCACACTTCACAAACCCGTTCAACGACAAGCGCACTGTCCTCGACGTTGCGACCTGTGTGATGCAGGCCCAGATTGGCGTCTTGATTCACCAGCTGAAGGAGCTGCTGCCGGCCATGAGCTGGTCTCAGGTTCAGAGCTACGACGTGTTCGACCTTGCGTCTCTCGACGAGCTGTACGAAGAGGTGCGGGCTGCCGGTCACGAAGGTCTGGTCATTAAAGACCCTCTGGCCCCGTGGCACCGTGGTAAGCGCAACGGCTGGTGGAAGATGAAGCCTGAGGACACCATTGATGGTCAGGTCGTGGG
>JBOFKI010000127.1:0-13315 GCA_051657245.1 Alphaproteobacteria bacterium
TCGAAACTTCCTTTTATGGGCCGATGGGTGCGTCACTCCGGTGCTCAGATCCTCATGTACCCTAAGTACATTCCGGTCTTGCGCTCCGTTAGTTCCTGCCCCTCAGTTCCCTAAAAGTGGTTTCGAAAGAGGTCTAATATTCCATCAGCCAGATTTCCCCAAAAATATGATAGAGGACCATTTGATAAGGGACTTGCTATATCAAGTCTGTGTTAAGGTAATTTTCCCTGGCACAAACCACTTGTTTTTTCTTTATACGTTCGTTATGTTCGACCGTAATGTTTTCTCTGGAGAGGTGGCCGAGTGGTTGAAGGCGCACGATTGGAAATCGTGTATACGCTTATACCGTATCGAGGGTTCGAATCCCTCTCTCTCCGCCAGCTTTAAGCTCCGAAACTTAGGGATTAGGTTTGACCGCGGATGAAGCGCCGGTTGCTGTTTTTTTAGATTTTACGTGGCGATGAATTTTTTCAAGAAAATCAACGATTTCTTGGTGTCGTGCGTTTTCATAAGCATCGTGTTTTTCTTTCAAAGACTCAGCAAAGCCATCAACCAAAACGCTTACAAATAAATTCATGATGATGAACCCAGAGATGACCATAAAAAAGATGAAAAAGAAGGGCGCATAGGGGTGGTGGGGTGAGACAGCTTCAACCGTGTCGCCCAGATTGTCGGCAACCATGGTTCGAAAAAGGGTTAGGAAAGAATCTGCAAGGCTTCCAAAAATTTCTGGATTCGTCTTGGAGAACAGTTCATAGGCGATGAGCGACGTTGAATAAAGCACAATAAAGAGAAGAAAGATAACGCTTAAAAGAGATTTGTGGGAGCGCTGCATAATCTTGACGATTCGGTGCAAGGATGTGTGGGTGAAAAAATCATAATACAGCAAGAAAAAGAGGAAAATCCTTACCAGAGAGAAAAATTGAAAAGGTTGAATGAAAAATCCTAAAGAAATGACAAAATCAGCCAACAGGATAAAAAAGGTGAGGAAGAGAAACAGTTCTGATTTCAAGCTGGTTTTCTTGACATATAAGGTGTGCAGAGCCAGCCCAAAGCAATAAAAAATCAGAATCCCTAGCAAACACAGGTCTGCTAGACGGATGGGTTGTTGAAATCTTACATAATAAGGAGAGTTTGTAATTTCCAAGCCAACGATTAAAAGACTGGCCAACAAAACAGCAAAAATAAACCGATGCGTAAATCGGTGTAAAACACTCTTAGAAACAGCGTTGAGCATGTCCAAAAATCCCCCTTATTTTTTAGTAGACTTATTTCAAAACTTCCTTTTATGTGCTGATGGGTGCGTCACTCCGGTGCTCAGATCCTCATGTACACAAGTACATTCCGGTCTTGCGCTCCGTGGGTTCCTGCTCCTCAGACCCTAAACGTGGTTTTGAAAGAAGTCTAACACATTGTAAATAAAGAATAAATTTTAATCAAGTCCTGGAGAGCAGCTCAGCGGTTGCCTCTTGGAAAGGAAGGGGAGCTTGTAAATGTTGTATCACGTCTTCCAACCCTTGTTTTTGTTTTTCCAAAACTTGGGAATCTTGAAAAAGCTTTAAAAGCTCAAGGCTCAGCTGGGTGGGATTACAATCTTTTTGTAAGCATTCGGGCACCAAGGGCTTTTGGGCAATGATGTTGACCAGGCTTACGTAAGGCACGCGGAGGAGCCTTTTGGCCAGTTGTTCTACCGTCCAAGAAACTTTATAAGCCACAACCATGGGGGTTTGGTGATAGGCCAGCTCGAGGGTAACGGTTCCAGAAGCGGCGAGGGCCGCGGTGGAGGCAGCCATGGCATGGTAGTGATTTTCTGGGTTAGATAAAATGAAAGGGGCTGTTTCAAATAAAGGCAGAAGGGATTTGAGCATAGGCTCTAACTTGGGTAGGGTGGGTAACACCACCTGAAGGTTGGGAATAGCCTGTTGAATGCGGCGAATGGTTTCGACAAACGTGGGGACAAGCCTTTGGATTTCCTTGACCCTGCTGCCTGGCAAGAGACACAAAAGGGGATCTTGAGGCGACAGACCTGTTTGCTGAAAAAAGCGCTCAGCTGAGCCTTTTGTCTCTTGAAGGAGGGGATGCCCTACAAAGGTGCATGGTAGGCCAACTTCTTGGAAATAGGGCGGCTCAAAGGGGAATAGCACCATGAGGTGGTCTAGAAAACCAGCGATCTTCTTGGCTCGCCCAGAGCGCCACGCCCAGACGCTGGGGGCTACACAATGCACGAGCTTGGTGGAAAAAGCGTATCCTCGAACTCTGCCTTGTGCGACGGCTTTGGAGACCCTGAAGCAGAATTCAGGAGCGTCGATGGTTAAAAGAATAGCTGGTTGAAGTTGTTGTACATGGTGAACGGTTTCTCGAATTCGCCGCATCAGGTGCAACAGATGGGGCAGGATATCCAGCCCCATGTGGGACAGCTCTTGGAACGGAAACAGAGACGTGAAGTTGCCTGCGGCTTCCATCTCCGGGCCGCCGATGCCTGAAAAAGAAAGCGCTTGGCCAGCAAAGCGTTTTTGCAACCCCCGTATGAGGTGAACCCCTAAGCGATCTCCAGATGCTTCCCCTGCGATTAAAACGATATGCATCTATCTCTTTTCTTGCCAAGGCATGGTCACGCCGAAGAGGAAAAGGCCATGCGCATCAGCTTTTTGTTTTAAGCCTTCGGCATCAATCAAAAGAGTTTTTTCAGCCTCAAACCCAATCCCAGCCATGTTTGTTTGGATTAAAAGTTCTAAAGTTTTGGGCCCAAGGGTGGGCAGATCCACCCGTTCGTCTTGGTTTTGTTTCGTAAGCTTAACCAGCACAGCAGGGTCTCCAGATTTTTGAAGATCCCCACACCTTAAGATGAGCTGATCTGTTCCCTCTGCCGCTTCGATCCCCAACACGACCCCTTGTTGAACGATAACGGCTTGGCCAATATCCAAAGGCGAAAGTGTTTTTAAAACCTGGATGCCCCATGCAATGTCTGCTTGAGCTTGGGTTGAGGGTACAACCTGCCCGAGGGGGCCGGGGGGGTGTTGCAGGGAGGTTAAGAGCTCCTGAATCCCCAAAACCGTTATCCCTTCTCGGGTAAGTTCTTCTAAAATAAGGCGTAAGAGGGAATCGTCTCCCAAGGCTCCCATGCCAACCCTCGCCAAAAACCGTGCGCCGCGCCAATCTGTTTTAAGATCTCCCAGAGAGGGGCGCTGAAATTTCCCGCCCAAGACAAGTTTAGAAATATGTCTAGTTTTTAGGGCATCTAGGCCTTTTCCGAGCTCGCCTAAGGAAAGCCAGAGGTGGTCAACCCCTGCCACGGTTTCTGGTGGTGTTTGCCCTTTATAGGCCAGGACAAAAAAAGGGCGTTGGGTTGCTCGGCAAGCCTCCATCAGCAAAATAGGCAGCTGTCCCTGACCTGCGATGATCCCAAGGGTTTCCATGCGTTTTGTTGTACTCCTCTATCTTTGGTTTTTTGCCAGGCGATAGCTGCATAAAGGCCGGGAAGCTTCAGCCTCCACGAAGTGAATCAACTCTTGAACTGCAGTAAGGGCCTTGAGGTCAGGTGAGAGTGCTTGTAAGCGTTCAGACATGGCACCGCTTTCTTCCACAAAAAGGACCCGAAACGCCTCACGCAACCCATGGATTTCATCTTTGGGAACATTTCTCCGTTTGAGCCCCACCAGGTTGAGACCCCCTAGGTGAGCCCGTTTGGCTTCAACAGAGCCATAGGGGATGACGTCCTCTGAGACACCTGCCGTACCGCCAATCATCGCGTAAGATCCGATCCGAACAAATTGATGAACTGCCGCAAGCCCTCCAATGACCACATAGTCTCCAACGGTGACGTGACCCCCTAAGGTGGCATTGTTTGCCATAATCACATGGTTTCCAAGGACACAATCATGGGCCACATGGCTTCCTGCCATGAATAAGCCGTGATCTCCCACAACGGTTTTCATGCAACCAGACGCTGTACCCGGTTGCATGGTGACATATTCCCGGATTTTATTGTGGGAGCCAATCTCCAAGGTGGAGGGTTCTCCTTGGTATTTTAAATCTTGAGGGGCATGGCCGAGGGATGCAAAAGGGTAGACGGTTGTGTTGGCTCCA
The DNA here is from genome assembly GCA_051657245.1 of Alphaproteobacteria bacterium. GTDB lineage: Bacteria > Pseudomonadota > Alphaproteobacteria > Holosporales > JBOFFI01 > JBOFFI01. The sequence goes on from JBOFKI010000127.1 coordinate 4,087, forward strand.
AGGGTTGTTCGCCCTGTAATCACCACATGAGAAAAAAGTTCAACATCGTCGCTCAAGGTGACGTGAGGGCCGACACAGCTGTAGGGGCCAATCTTAACACGGGAACCCAGTTGGGCCCCTGGCTCAACGATGGCCGTTGGGTGAATCAAAGACATGTTTAACTTTCCAAAAACTTGTTCCCAATTTTATCCCCCCTTCAAAAACCTATGTAACAGTCAAAACCACGCAAGTGTCAACCAGGTGGCACTTCAATCTTTTTGACGCTTTTGTTACATTTCATTTTTGAATTTTGGAATAGTAAATTATGATTGCAAAATATTTTGACTATATGATATTATTTTTTGATTTTAATTCACCTTAAGGAAGGAAAATAATGTCTACTGATTTCAAAAAACTCATGTTTTTGAAGGTCTCGCTTATTGCTATTATGACATCTCATATTGCTTTTTCAGGGAAAGAAGCGCTTGAGCTTCCAGACGAAACCTCACAAAATCAGAGCTCCCTGGCCACAGCGGCACCTTTTGATTCATTGCCTGCAGAGATGCTCGAAATCATTCTTCAGAAACTTCCGCAGAAAGACCTCAAAAACACCCGTTTTGTTAATAAAAAATTTAAAGAGATTGCCGCCAGGTACATCCAACATATTAAAATCCCTAAACAATTCTTAAACGGAGCCTTTCAACTGTTTCCAACGTTCACTCAAAATTTAAGAAATGTTAATGTTGCATGCACTCAAAATCCCTCTGGTGCTGTTTTAGAGCTGTTTCGAGGCGTGCCAGTCAAGGCATTGTGGCTTGAAAATATTAGTACGCAAGACATCCAGGAATTGGCGGAGCATCTTCCACCCAGACTTCAACACCTTGACCTGAGCCTGAGCAAAATCGGGGAAACAGGTGTGAGAGCGTTGGCGAGCCATCTTCCACTCGGCCTCCAACAGCTTGACCTGAACGGAAATGATATGGAGGAAGCAGGTGTGAGAGTTCTGTCGCCCCATCTTCCAGCCACCCTCCAACGGCTTAGTCTAAACAGCAACAATATGGGGGATGCAGGTGTAACGGTATTGGCGAGCCATCTTCCGCTCGGCCTTCAACAGATTATCCTGAGAAGAAACGATATCGGGGATGCAGGTGTGGGAGCGCTGGTGAAGCATCTTCCACTTAGCCTTCAAAAGCTTGACCTGTACAACAACAGCATCGGGGATGCAGGTGTGAAGGTGCTGGCGACACACCTTGCAAAATTTCAAAATCTTCGACAACTTGACCTGAGATATAACGGCATCGGGGAAGCAGGTGTGAAAGTGCTGATGGCCCATCTCCCATCAACCCTTCGAGAAATTTGCCTGGATGGAAAAAATATTAAAAATGAAGCCTTAGGCGCTTTTTTGGAGGCCGTCCCCAAAACGGATTTGAGCAATCTCTTCATTTCCATACCTGTCGAATCACCCCTTCGTGATCCATTCAAAAACCTGCGTAATCGACACAACGTTCTTGTCAGCGTAGAATTTCTGTAAATCACGCGAATCCCCCTTTTCCCCCATGGGAGAGGGGGGATTTTTGGCACAATTATTTGATTCCTCATTTTTTTATAAAAGGTGATTGGACAGCTTCTTATTTTGGGATATTAATAAACCTCTAAAGATGGAGGGAAAAAACACCATGCCAGCGGCAAAGCAAGAAGATAAAACAGATAAAACTCTGGAGTCGTCATCTGAAGGAACATCCCAACAGGGATTGCAGGGCCCTGTCCTGCATCAAGATGAAAAAGGGCGTTTGCTTCGCTATCAAACCTATGAGCAAGGCGCTTTACATGGAGAATCCCGCCATTATGCAGAAGACGCTCACCTTACCCAACGGCTTTTCTATGACCATGGTGACATGCACGGGCCTTTTGAAGCTTTTGAAGATGGCAAAATTGTTTTGAGCACCCACTATGTAAGGGGGCTGCAGCATGGACAAGCCACTTTTTATGACGAAACTGGTCTTGTAAAAATGCGCATGCACTATCAAGAAGGACGTTTACAGGGCCCTTGTTTAATTTATGACGAGCAAGGAGACGTGCAACAGATTTTACATTACCATGACAATGTAAAGCATGGTCCAAGTCTCATTTATTTTCCGTCTGGAACTGTTTTGGAAAAAGGCTTTTATGCCTATGACTTAAAAGAAGGTTCTTTTTACAGTTTTTACGAAACAGGCGTACTTCGGGAAGTTGCTGTTTATCAAGGGGGGCGCCTGATGTCACCTCCTGCCCAGTATGACGCAAAAGGCAAACCTTTATAGAGGTAAAAATCCAGGTTCCTACCTGGGCGGGGCTAAAGGACAGACTTAGGTAAAAATGCTGGATTGATTCTTGGCTTTTTTTTAGATATGGTGTAGATTCTCGTTTGACGGCGTATTTTCCCTTTCGAGCCAAGGGATTTGTGCGCTTATAGGTTTGTTACCAGGAGCATATTTTTTATGAGCACAACGGCAGTATTAGAAGCAAAATCTCGCATCAAATCCACGAAGGGGGCTGTTCGTTCTTCAAGAAAAGAAGGGGAAATCCCTGCTGTTTTGTATGGCGGCGGGGAGGATCCCCAATCTCTTACATTGAACTTAAAACAAATTAACCGTGAGCTGACTCAGCCTGGTTTTTTCAGCCGTTTGTTTGAGCTTCAGCTTGAGGGAGGGAAAGTCAATGCGTTGGCCAGAGATATACAGTTTCACCCTGTAACAGACGTTCCCTTACATGTAGACTTTTTGCGGGTTTCCGGGACTGCTTATGTGACGGTTGCGGTGCCGATTCGTTTTGTCAACGAAGATAAATCTCCAGGCCTTAAAGTGGGGGGTGTTTTGAATATCGTCTTGCATGCCTTAGAAATTTCTGTCCAAGCAAGCCTTATTCCTGAAGAATTGGTTGTTGATTTAACGGGGCTTCAACTTGGTGAAGTGATCCACTTGGATCGTATTAAGTTACCCGAGGGCTCAAAAGCTTTGCATGCTGAGCGTGATGTTACCGTTGCCACCATTGTTGCCCCTTCTGGTTTGAATGAAAAAGCAGCAACTGGAGCAGATGCTAAGGAGGCTTAGAGCTTATTTCAGGAGAGAATGCTTGGTTGATTGTAGGGCTTGGAAACCCAGGCCCATCTTATAGGCTGAACCGCCACAATGTGGGATTTCAGGTTCTTGATGTTATCGCGTCACACTGCCGTTTTCCGGAGTTTCACTTAAAAAATCAAGCCTTGTCTTCTAAACAGCTTATAGGGGATCAGCTGGTTTTTTTGTTAAAGCCTCTCACCTTTATGAACCTTTCAGGAAAAGCTGTGGCTTCCTTCGCAAGGTTCTATCATATTCCGTTGAATCAAATTTGGGTGGTTCACGATGATCTTGATTTGGCGCCTGGTAAAATTCGGGTGAAACTTGGAGGCGGGACCGGAGGGCATCGGGGTTTGCAAAGCATCGATCAATCCTTGGGGAAAGACTATAGGAGGCTGCGCGTGGGGATTGGACACCCAGGGAATCCTGAGCGTGTTCATGATTATGTCCTAAAAGATTTTACCCCCCAAGAGGACGTGTGGCTGAAACCGTTGTTGGACTATCTAACAGAGTTTTTCCCGCTTTTGCTGGAGAATAAAGCAGACGTTTATGTCTCAAAGGTGATGCAGAAGATGCAGCCTTACCTATCCTCTAAATGAAGGAGGGGTCTCATGGTGCCTGATTTTTCCCATGAAGCGCGTATAGGCACAGTTCCCCTTGCGGGGGTGGATGAAGCAGGCTGCGGCGCGTGGGCGGGGCCTGTTGTAGCAGCTGCCGTAATTTTTTTAGATCCAATCCAGCTTTCGTCTGATCTGAAGCTGTGGGTTAGAGACTCTAAAAAATTGACACCCCTGAGGCGAGAGCAGGTTTATCAACATCTCTGTGCCAGCCCCGAAGCTATCCTCTGGAGTGTGGGAGTTTCAAGCGTTGAAGAGATAGAGCAGCTCAATATCCGAAAAGCGACTTTTTTAGCGATGCAGCGAGCTGTGGAGGGGCTTTCTGTCCGCCCAAAGGCTGTGTTAATAGACGGCAGCGCAAAACCAATTTTTAATTCTTGCGAGGTGCACACGTTGGTAGGAGGGGATTCAAAAAGCCTTTCGGTAGCAGCAGCTTCCATTGTTGCCAAGGTTACACGAGACCATTTAATGGAAGACCTCCATATCCAATATCCAGAATTTGCCTGGAGCCAGAACAAGGGATATGGAACCAAGACCCATCAAAAAGCCCTAAAAATCCAAGGGGTGACACCTCACCACCGCCGTGGCTATGCACCGATTAGAAATTTGATGAATTTTTGAGGTTTTCTTGACAATTGTTTTCTGAAAACATACTTTCACCCTAGAGAAAATTTTACAGGAGAATGCGTTTCATGCCTTTTCAACTCCCTCAACTCCCCTACAGCCTTCAAGCGCTTGAGCCTCATATCTCCCAGAAAACGCTGGAGTTTCATCACGGTAAACACCATCAAGCTTATGTGACCAATCTGAATAATTTACTGAAAGAAACAGATCTAGAGGGAAAGTCTCTGGAGGATGTGATTTTTGCTTCAGCACAGTCACCAGACAAAGCCTCCATTTTTAACAATGCTGCTCAGGTTTTGAATCACACTTTCTTTTGGAACAGCATGTCTCCCCAAGGTGGCGGCGAGGTGAAAGAAGGCCCGTTGAAAAAGGCTCTTATCAAAGCTTTTGGAAGCGTTGAACAGTTTTTGGAACAGTTTAAACAAGCAGCAGCCACCCAATTTGGAAGTGGTTGGGCGTGGCTTGCATTGAATACAGCAGGGGACTTAGTTATCAGCAAAACGAGTAATGCAGATTTGCCCCTAATTTACGGCAACAAACCGCTTCTGACATGCGATGTGTGGGAACACGCCTATTACTTGGATTACCAAAACCGTCGCCCAGATTATCTGTCTACCTTTGTCACCCATCTGATCAATTGGGATTTTGCAGAACAGCAATTTTTAGGGTAATCTGCGTGAAAAAAGGTATTGTTAGAAACCGACAGGGTCGGCCCAATCGAGCGCAAAGGGGCGAGAGGCAAAGTCCATCCGGCGAAAGCTTCAAGGTGATATCAAAAGAACAGGGAGATGTCAAAGGCAAGGGCTGCAAACATTAGAAAAAGATAAGCAATGGAGAACATAAAAGATCTGAGGGCATAAGCCGTTGGTTCCTCTGCTTTTAACAGCCTGTGGTTTAAAAAGATAAAATATCCTCCCAAAAAGCTGGAGATGGTGATATAAACCCAGCTTGCGCTTTCCACAAAAATCCAGCAGGGGAGGAAAGACGTGCCCACCGTCAACCAGGTATAGGCATAGATGTGGCGCTTTGTCGCTTGAACCCCTTGAACCACAGGCATCATAGGAATGCCTGCTTTTTTGTAATCCGCTTGTTTCAGGAGAGCAAGGGCCCAAAAATGTGCCGGGGTCCATAAAAAAATGATCAAAAAAAGCACCCAAGGGGCCAAAGCAAATTCAGGGGAAACGGCCGCCCATCCCACCACGGGGGGGAGCGCGCCTGAAGCTCCGCCGATAACGATATTTTGAGGCGTCCGCTGTTTCAAGATCATCGTGTACACGACAACATAAAAAAAGATCGTAAACGCCAGCCAAAATGCCGCCACCAAATTTAAAGCAAGCCCTAAGATGCCAACGCTTCCCATGGCCAAAAAGAGTCCAAACCCCAAGGCTTCTGAAGGCTGAATACGGCCTTGGGGAAGGGGGCGGTATTGGGTGCGAGACATGCGCCCGTCTAAATCCCGTTCATACCACATGTTGAGGGCCCCTGCGGCCCCGGCGCCCACGGCAATACACACAATAGCCGTGAGAGCAAGCATGGGATGCAGCTTGCCTGGCGCCAGGATAAACCCAACCCAGCCTGTAAACACCACCAGCGCCATCACCCGAGGCTTTAACAGCCCCCAATAATCTTTAGCCGTTGAAAGGTCAGACTGAAACCGCCACAGTTTTTGTTCCGAAGCAAGCAAACCCTCGCACGTGTTATTTAACATGGGGAAGTTCATCGTAAGCGTGGAAAGGAGGAGGGGAGGGGAGGGTCCACTCAAGGGTGGTAGCACCTTCGCCCCAGGGATTTGGCTCTACTTTTTTTCCAAAGCGCAAGGTGTGGTAAACAATATAGGCAAACAAAAGGCTCGCCCCAAAGGTGAGCAACGCCCCTGCCGAAGACACCATATTCCATCCTGCATAGGCATCAGGATAGTCTGGAATGCGCCGCGGCATGCCTGCCAGCCCTAAAAAATGCATGGGAAAAAAGAGGACGTTAACCCCCACAAAGGTCAGCCAAAAATGCCATTTTCCAAGACACTCCGGATATTGGCGTCCGGACATCTTGCCAATCCAATAATAAAACCCCGCAAAAATCCCAAAAACGGCTCCCATGGAAAGCACATAATGAAAGTGCCCTACCACATAATAGGTGTCATGCATGGCGATATCCAACCCGCCATTGGCCAACACAACGCCCGTCAACCCCCCTAAGGTGAAGAGGTAAATAAACCCAACGGCAAACAGCATGGGGGTTGGAAACCTTAGGGAACCTCCCCACATGGTGGCGATCCAACTAAAAACCTTAATCCCTGTGGGAACAGCGATAATCATGGTTGCAACGGTGAAATAGGCTTTGGCATTTACATCCAACCCCACGGTGAACATGTGGTGGGCCCATACCACAAATCCAACCACTCCAATGGAGACCATGGCATAGGCCATTCCTAAATATCCAAAGATAGGTTTTCTAGAAAACGTAGAGATCACATGGCTGGTAATTCCAAACGCGGGTAAGATCATGACATAGACTTCCGGATGGCCAAAAAACCAAAACAGGTGTTGGAAAAGAACAGGGTCTCCTCCTCCTGCAGGATCAAAAAAGGTGGTTCCAAATCCACGGTCTGTGATCAGCATGGTAATGCCGCCCGCCAGTACGGGGACGGAGAGTAATAATAGAAAAGACGTGATCAACATTCCCCAAACAAACAAAGGCATTTTGTGGAGCGTCATCCCTGGCGCGCGCATGTTGAAAATGGTGGTAATGAAGTTGATGGAGCCTAAAATGGAGGAAATCCCCGCCAGGTGGAGGCTAAACAGCATAAAATCAACAGCAGCATCCGGGTGCCCGAGGGTGGAGCTTAAAGGCGGGTAAAATGTCCAACCGGTGCCTGCTCCTCCTCCCACAAAAGCAGAAAGGCACAACAGCATTAGAGAGGGAACCAATAGCCAAAAGCTGATGTTATTCAGCCTCGGGAAGGCCATATCTGGCGCGCCAATCATCAACGGCACAAACCAATTGCCGAAGCCTCCAATCAACGCGGGCATTACCATGAAAAAAATCATTAAAAGGCCATGGGCCGTGATGATCACGTTATAAAGCTGGTGATTACCTCCCAGCAAAAGCCCCCCCGGGTGGGCCAGCTGAAGGCGCATCACCACCGAAAGCACGGTTCCCAACAGACCGCCAAAAATTGCGAAAAAAAGATATAAGGTTCCAATATCTTTATGGTTGGTGGAAAAAATCCACCGTCGCCATCCAGTTGGGTTGGGATGGGGATGATCCGTCTGGTGATGAACCTGCTCCTGTTTTTTAGGATACGTTTGTTTTGAGCCGTTTAGCTTCGTCACCGCAAGCTTCCCCCTATCTTAACCCTATCTCCTAAACACGCTGTTTTTTGCTTCAACTCAAGCCACTGGGCGAACTGTTCCCGAGGAATCGCCTTTACCACGATGGGCATAAAACCATGGTTGATGCCGCAAATTTCAGAGCATTGCCCATAATAGACGCCCTCTTGTTTAATTTGAAACCAGGTCTCTGTCAACTTTCCTGGAACCGTATCTTTTTTAATCCCCAAAGCCGGCAACGCCCAACTGTGGATAACATCTGCAGAGGTCAGCAGAACCCGCACCACCGTTCCCACGGGAACGATCAGCGGATTATCCACATCCAGCAAACGAAGCTGGTCTGGCTGGAGGTCTTTTGTATCCACCATAAGGCTGTCAAAAGAAACTTGATGGTCGGGATAGTCGTAAGACCAATACCACTGATGCCCTACAACTTTAACCGTCAATTGGGGGTCCACCGCTTTATCCATAAAGTAAAGCAATTTCAAAGAAGGGATTGCCAACGCAACCAAGATGACGGTTGGGATTGCTGTCCAAATCACCTCAAGAAGCGTGTGATGGGTTCGGGTGGAAGGGGTTGGGTTTTTGGAAGCTCGAAATCGTATGAAGACATAGATTAAAAGAGCGGCTACAAACACGGCTATCGCGCCTGTAATCCACAAGAGAATATCATGGAGGTGATAAATTCTTTCCATAACAGGGGTGACGGGTTGTTGCATCCCCATCTGCCACGGAACAGGCTTTCCAGCCCACCCAGGGAAAATTCCCATAGCACTCAAGATTAAAACGGAGCAAACACCTCGCAAGCCGTGCAACGCTTGGCGTGAAACGGTTTGCAAAAATCGATATCCAGACCCCCAGTTTATCAAGAAAAGACCTATCTGCATGTTGTTATGTATCAAATTTTCCCTAACATACCTTCGCACCACCGTTACGTCAAGGGATGCTGTGGCGCTTTTATCGCCAGTATTAGGGGGGCCGTTAGACCTCTTGTCGAAACTTGCCTTTATGGGCTTTTGGGTGCGTCACCAAAGGGTTATATCCGGTGCTCACATGTACCTTAAGTACGACGGAAGGTCTTGCGCGTCTGTTAGTTCCTGCCCCTCAGTCCCTTAAACGTGGTTTCGATAAGAGGTCTATTGAAAATGGCTTGCATCGTGCCAGAGCCTATTACTTTTGATGAGGGCCGATCATCCCCTCACAAAAAAAGGCTCAGTTACCCAAATGACTCCCTTCCGGAAAAAGAGTTGGGATTTTTCCATATTCATCATTCTCTTCAACGACCGGTTGAGGGCGCATTGGTTGAGTGACCATTGATGCAGGACGGGCCGACTGCTGCGAAGGTATGATAGTCTCAGAAGCTGCTTTAACATTCCCTTGGTAAGCATCACCCCCTGGGAGGAATTCAGGTGGATTGCCGTAGGTATCGTGTCCCATTGTTTGTAAGATGCTTTTTCGGACAGGGATATCGTGAGCAGAACCATAATGGCTTTCTGGTTTTGAAAGATTTGAATCTGTCTTTCCAAGTTCCACATCTGTCTTTTGTTGAGGCTTTTCGGCCAATTTTTTGAGTTGATGCTTTTTG
>JBOFKI010000128.1:0-4348 GCA_051657245.1 Alphaproteobacteria bacterium
CCAGCACATTAGAAAAAAAAGCAGGCATTCGGCCAAGTTCACTTCAAAATATCCTGCAAGGGCGTTCTAAAAACCCAAGCATTGAGATTTTACAATTGGCCGCAAGCGCCCTTAACTGCACCGTATCTGAATTGCTCGGGGAACAAAACCAATATCCAGAATTAAGCCAACTGCAAAACAAAAGCTCATGGGATCAACAAACCTATCTCTACGTTATTGAACAAGCGGCAAAGGTCTGTCGCATACACGAAATTCCCCTCTCAAAACTTGAATTCTTAAAAGGCGTAGAACAAATCTATACCTACAGCCAAAGTTACCAAAAAAATAAACTAGATGCTGATTTAATTGATTGGATGTTGAGGCGTTCAGCCCAAGATTTTAAAACACCTTAAACGATAAAAGTGTTTTAAAGCATACGCACAAAAGCTAAAAAATAGTTTTTTAGCTTTACTTTGCCTCCTGTTTAAATCAAAATATAACTTGTCTCTTCGGGACAAACATGTAGAACGCAATCAACGGAGGAAGCGAGATGAAAAAAGTATTCAAAAAACCTGAAATTCGTAATTATGGTTCATTTGCTGCGGTTATCTTATCCAAAAAAAGCTCACCAGGAGATGGCATTTTTGGAAATGGTGTCAAGGGTATGACGCAGTTCTAGTTACGAATAAGTGATGTGTGTCAGGCTTCACCTTTCACACATCACCTTGTGAGAAAGGTCGAATTTGTGAAATGTTCTAGTCATTTTCGCCTCGTCACAATGGAAAAAGAAGGCCTCTTGAATGGATAACACAAGCCCGATGAAACCCCTCAATATCCGAACGCTCTTAAAACAGATTTTACAAGGCAATTGTAAAGCCGCCAGCTTATTAATGTTGCTACAAGTTTTCAGTGGTATGGCCCCAGTTTTGGGTACCTGGATTAATGCTAAACTGATTGATACGATCGTCTACACCACCCCACTGACAAAACTGACCCAAGGGATCCCGACAGTTATCTTGGGACTCATCCTTGCGTGTGCAGGCTTTATTTTTTTAGAGGAACTGTTTTCCAGTCTCCATGGTTTTTGCGCTGATGCGTTGAAAGACCGCGTCTATCAACAAATTAAAACGGCGTTGTTAACCAAATTATCAAGCATCCCAAATTTAAGGCCGTTTGCAGATCCCCAAACTCAAGATCAAGTCACCCTTGCCCAACAAAGCACTGCCATGATCAGTGAATATGTCAGTGTCACCTCCTACGTCTTGATGGGTGTTTTTGGAGTTGTGCCGGCCCTGGTCCTGGCCGCATCCATCACCTGGTGGATTCCCCTCGTCATCTTGATGAGCATGGTGCCATTTATCTGGATGAAAGGAAATCTCCATCGCAAAAGTTGGGATATCCGTGAACAACATGCCCCAACGTTTAAACAGCTAGATGTACTAGAGCAAATCTTGATCCATCCCAATTTTGCCAAGGAAATTCGGTTACACGGAATGGCACCGCGCTTGAATGCAAGGTGGAAAGCGCTATTTAGCACATTTTTCCAAGCTATCTCAACGATAAGACAAAGAGGCATGCTTGGAATTTCAGGGGTTGCCTTATTAAATAGCCTTGGCCTGATGGCCTGTTTGCTATACGTGGCCAAAGGGACTTTGGATGGCCAATTCACCGTTGGGCAGCTTAGCTTTTTGATTGGGATTCTGATTCAGCTGCGCGCCGGTATCAGCAGCCTGATTTATAACTTCAGCGATATCTTGAAAGCCTTTTGGTCCCTAAAGCCTGTCCTTCACATTTTATCTCTGGAAGACGATCCATCCTCTGCCCCCACCCTACCCGCTTCAAAAACGAAAGCCTCTAAACAACCGCTATTGTGCTTTGAAAATGTTTCCTTTACCTATCCAGGTCAATCCAAACCTGCCCTTGAAAACATCTCATTTACGTTGGACAAAGGAGAATCCTTAGCTGTAGTTGGCGAAAATGGGTCTGGAAAATCCACTTTGATGAAGTTGATTTGTCGCTTCTATGAACCCACTTCAGGCCACATCCTTTGGAAAGGGCTCCCTCTTTCAACACACCCCATTGAGGTCACCCGCAACGCCATGGCGGCTTTGTTCCAAGATTTCGCCCAATTCCCTTTAAGCGTTCAAGAAAACCTGGACGTGCGTAACCTTGGAGCATCTAAGGCGTCTCTTCTAGAAGCCTTAGACCAAGTGGACCTCAAAGCCACCTTAAGCCCCCATCTGGACCGTACCCTCCACCGCGCCTTTGAAGATGGGCTTGAGCTTTCCGGCGGACAATGGCAGCGGCTAGCCCTGGCAAGACTTTACCTGCTTCAAAACATCGAGTTGTTCCTGTTGGATGAACCCACCAGCGCCCTGGACCCCAACGCGGAGCACCGCATGATAAATCAGATCCAACACCTCATGGGCACCCAAACCACCCTGGTGATCAGCCATCGCCTAGCCCTGACCCAACCGGCAGATCGCATTCTCGTCCTCCATCAAGGAAGGTTAATCGAACAAGGCACCCACAAAACCTTGATACAACAAAACGGCGCCTATGCAACCATGTTCAAAAAACAAGCCAGCTATTATGGGTGAGGGGTTCCCATCAGGGGCGAAAAATAACGCTAAAGCCCTGGTATTTAGAAAAAAACGCATGGGCGCCCATATCTCTGATCAAAAGGAACGTTTCTCGTGAGATGGGAACCAACCATAAGACATTAACAGGATCTCCTCTAAAATCTGGAAATGGGATATCGAAAAGTCCTCCTATTTCCTTTCCATGAACAAAAACACCAAAAGGGAAAAGTTCCTTTTTGGAAAAACCTTCAAAGCATTGGATGGTGTCATCATGGACAAACCATGCGCATTCATGCCAAGGATAAACCGCAAAATAGGTCATGAGGCCAACAATTTCGCTTTCATAAGTCTCAAAATAAGCACGATCAAGGGCAAACCCAATTTCAACCCGCCGAAAATTTTCGGGTGCGTTTACTTTTAGGCCCAGACCAGGCTGCATATGAAGCGACATGGTTGCGGTTATCAAATAAACCACATCCCCTTGTTCAAATTGGAAGACGCGGTTGATGGTTGGTAAGTCCCGTTCAAAGGCATAACTTTTCTGACATTCCCCTAGACGGTCTTCCAACAGATCCAAGCGCCCATTCCCAAAGGCCTCTAATTCACTATCAGCTAATATAAATGCTTTAAAACCCTGAGCTTTTTGAACGGTTGTGATTAAAGGATCGTCTGGTGCCAAGGGAACCAAAAAATCATTGGGTTTCACACAGTCTCTTGCATAAGGAGGGTGGGTATCATCCACCCACGGAGGCATAATACAAACAATGTCGCCTTTTTCTAATAACGCAACCCCGCGACCATCCTCAAACCAAACACATTCTAAGGCGCTTGGATCCATCCTGGAGGTATCTAGCGAACAGATTGAGCCCTTTGGCATCAAAGGGGCAAGCCCTTGCCGAGAGGAATCTAAATCCAAATCAAATGAGGTGGATTCAACATGGTTACGTACCCAGGCGCTGGTGATAACCGGGTTATCCTTACCCGATTCTGCTTTTTTCATATCTAAAAGATACATGTATGTGGCAACATCCCCTTCCTCTACAAAGACTGCCAATGGACAAATAGGGGATTGTGAGGTGAGTAAAATGGAGTCGTCTTGGTCTGACATGGTTTATTGTGCCTATCTGATGCTTTATTTTTTGAATGCAGTGACATTTTTACAAATAAAAACACCATTTGACAATAAAATGCTTTCTTTAGAAGATCAAGGTTATAGAAATTAAGAAAAGATGGAACTGATTCATGGATCAGCATAATCCCCTAACTTCGAAGGAAGTTCAAGAAATCATGGGGGATTTTGCTTCCAGTGCCTTGGCTGCTGCAAAAAAATTTGGAAAAGAACTTGATTCCACATTCGATAGCATCGAACAAGTGGAAGAAATCATCGAAATTTGCTTCCAAGCTTATCAAAAAAACGATCTTGATGAAGAGGGGGTTGAAATATTTGCTGAAATGTTTGGAGGATATATTGGAGAAGTCTATCGTAAGGTCAAAAATGGAAAATGGGATTATGACCCATCTTTTGAAACAATTGTCATTAAATCACCAAGAGGTTTTACTTTTTTTCCAATTGCCAAAGTTCATAAACGTATAATCAAAGGGGAAGATGAAAATTTATGGTATTTCGCAAAATTCATGTTCTCACAAAAATAATACCAATTCCATAAATTAAGATAACAAATATTTGACACAACAGAGGGATGTAATGACAGAAGGGTCCAGCGCACATAAAAAGCGCATTAGTGCCTTTTCAAGTTTGGCAAGCGTTGTAAAAATTTCGTTTTTGA
>JBOFKI010000129.1:0-29884 GCA_051657245.1 Alphaproteobacteria bacterium
GCGTTCACGTTTACTGTCCGGAAAGGGGAGTTGGACGCGAATGTGCGAGGTGTTGCAAACCATGCGGCAGTTTTCTCCATAAACAAAGCTATCCATGGCCTTTGCGCCCGTAAGCCGTTTGCGTTTTGCTCCTCTGATCTGAGGCCGTCTACAGGCTTACTTTGATCTTACCTTATAATTTGCTTTGTCTTTAGCACGTGGGGTTCGTGCGTCAGAGTCCATTTCTGTTGTAGATAAATTTTTTCATTATAAGTTATTGTATATTTAGAAATTTTTAATATATCTTATTAATTCGACATTAATTCAAATTGATAAGGGGGTTTTTTTAATGTTTATTCTATTTTTTATAGTTTTTTTAATGATGGGGGGAGCTAGCATATCTGAAACCTGCGCTGTGTCTTGGGAGGATGAATCTGAAATTCCATTTTCGAAACTCGAAATTTCCCCAAGCGTTAGACTAAAAAAATTACTGACATCTGCTCCTAAGGAGATAAATGGTAAAGAATTTATGGCGGAATATCAGCGCTATAGTGCTGCTCAAAAGGGAGTCTCCACACTTATAAACAAAATATTTTTAGAAATTTTGGAGCAAGATAAAAAAACCAGTTCACCTATGGCCATTACCCAAACTAATGTCATTTGGACGGGTGATCCCATGTCTCAACACTATCTGCTGAGGCTTCTTCACATGGCAGAAGAAAAAGGACGTAAGGTGATTGTCTGGGGTGACTCTGAAAACCCTCCAACCCATTGGGAACATCGGCATGATGGAGAAGCAATCAAAGAATTGAGAGGATTCTTGCAAAAAAAGGACAACAAAGAACGCTTGGGAGTCATTCTAAAAGTAAAACGTCAACAGAATCAAGAAGGGGCTCTTGCTTTAGAATTTTTTGAAAAAGTTAACTCAATTTTTGAAAAAGTTGATGAATTAATTCAAAAAACGGGAGATGCATTAGCTCAAACAACAAGAAATGAATTAAAACAGATACTAGGAACTCATGGCCTCGCCGAGTTATTATCACCGGAATCACTAAACTTAAGGACAGGGTTTGACGATTCACAAAAAGATTTCGCACGCTCTTTTTTAACCCAAGTCTTTTTTTCTAGCACATTGGGTTCTGTTTCACCTTTTCCTAAGAAGGGAACACGGCAAAATTATCTGGCGATAGAGCTTTACTGAATCAATTTAAAACCAAGGTCAAATCTTGTTTTAGATTTCAAAAAGAAGAAATCCCTCAGGATTTAATCAAGAAATTTAAAAAATTTCAAAACGATAAAAAAATTGAATTTCGGACCCTTGAAACATTAAAAAAAGATTCTGAAAAATTTTTACCAGAATTTTTATACCAAGACCTTTGGGATATGATCAGAGCCTTCTCCGAACTATGCTGCGGTTTCAGACATTGCACGCCTGACTATTCTATCTTCAGGACAAGCTAATCAGGCTTATGAAGACTTGGATGCGTTGACGCTTACACCCAATATTCCGCTGCTGGCTAGAGAGCAAGAAATTAAAATTCCTGTACTTGTTCAAAATAATAAGATAACGTCCTGCGGAAATAGTTTTTTGGTTTCAGGGGAAAAAAGCCTGCAGGCAAAATTTTCTTTAATAGAGATTTTAAAAAAGTATCGATTTTTGAAAAAATGTGACTTGCTTGGCCTCAAAAAAACAATTTTAAAAATTCATGGAACCTATTGGGCTTCTGGTGATATTTTCCTTGTAGTTGGCGGTTATAGTTTTGCAGGCATGAGGCTGGAGAATTTGCATGAAAATCCGAGAGTCCGTCTGTTAAGAAGTGCTTCGGTTAGGGGTAGCGTGTATATGAAATTACTATTTGAAGAAGGGAACTGGAAATAAACAAAGGATTCCCCACGAGCGCTCAAACGTGCTCGTGGGTTTTTAGATCAACTGTCCTGAAAGGCTGCTGGCAAAGCCGTTGAGAATAGAAACTGACCTAAGAGTTCCGATCAAATTTTCGGGCGTCTCAACATAAACAGATTGCATGTAGGGGCTTTTACCCATCCATTGGCCATCTTTTTTTCCTTTGCGCTCAAAAAGAACGGGGAGCGTTGAGCCCACCATAGCTTGGTTGTAAGAGAGCTGTTGCTCACCTAGCAGCGCCTGGAGCGCCTGCAAACGTTGATCCTTTACCGCTTCTGGGATTTGATTTTCATAAAGAGCCCCTGGCGTTCCCGGGCGGGGGCTATATTTGAAGGAATAAGCCTGGGCATAACCAATATTTCGAACGAGGGTAAGGGTTTGCTCAAAATCTGCATCGGTTTCCCCTGGGAATCCCACAATGAAATCGGAAGAAAAGGCTATATCTGGGCAGGCGTCTCTCAAATTTTGAATCCACGCTTCATACATCTCAACGCTGTGGCGGCGATTCATCCGTTTTAAAACCGCGCAAGATCCTGATTGTATCGGCAGGTGGATGAACGGCATTAAGGCGGGAATATCTCCGTGGGCCCTAACCAGCTCTTCATGCATGTCCCGGGGGTGGGATGTCATATACCGGATACGCCTCAGGCCAGGAAGCTCTGCCAAAGCATAAAACAGGCGCCCTAAGCTCCAGGTTTGTTTTCCACAGGGAGAATCCCCGTGGTAGGCATTCACATTTTGCCCCAAGAGGGTCAGCTCCTGGGCGCCCCCAGCGATCAGCTGTTTTGCTTCTGCTAAAATTTGAGAAGCGGGCCTTGAATATTCTGCCCCCCGGGTATAGGGAACGACGCAAAAAGTGCAAAATTTATCACACCCTTCTTGGATGGCGAGGAAGGCGGTTGGACCAGAAGCTTTGGGTTCTGGCAAAAAATCAAATTTAGATTCAGCAGGAAAATCAAGGTTGACCACCCCACGCCCGGGGCCTAAGATCTCTTTCTCGGAAGAGCGAATCGCTTGGGCGAGCATTTCGGGGAGCTGGTGATAGGTCTGGGGGCCAAAAACCATGTCTACATAAGGGGCGCGGCGCAAAATTTCTTCACCTTGGGCCTGGGCGACACATCCGGCCACTGCTAAAATCAACTTTTGCTTCTCTTTTTTATAAGGCTTTAGGCGCCCCAGGTCTGAGAAAAGCTTTTCTTCAGCTTTCTCTCGAATATGACAGGTATTTAAGATGATCATATCCGCCCCTTCAGGGGATTCCACCAGGGTATACCCTAAAGGCGCAAGAGTTTCTGCCATCCGTTGGGAATCATAAACATTCATCTGGCAACCGTAAGTCTTCATGTAAAGCTTCCGAAAGCGAGCCAGAGGTATCGCAACAGCTTGTGAAAGGGGAGGTGTCATAAAAAAAATCCTTCGTTCATCACAGGTCTTGCTGGGGTGGCGTTTCTAAGGGAACCGCATAAAGCTCTAAACGGTGATCAATCAACTTATAGCCCAAACGCAACGCGACTTCTTTTTGTAAGGCTTCAATGGCTTCATCCTGAAATTCAATGATTTCGCCTGTTTTCATGTTGATGAGGTGGTCATGGTGCTGGGACGAAGCTTCTTCATAGCGCAATTTACCCTCCCGGAAATCATGGCTTTCTAAGATATCCATCTCCTCTAAAAGGCGAAGGGTGCGATACACTGTAGCAATGCTGATCCGAGGGTCCAATTTATAGGCCCTTTGATAGACCTGTTCCACATCTGGGTGGTCTGTTGCTTCAGATAGAATGGTTAGAATGGTGCGCCGCTGGTCTGTCATCCGCAGGCCTTTGGCCAAACACCGCTGCTCTAAATTTGACTTTTGCTTCTCCATAAGTTCATTTTTATCACAAAACCAAATTTTAAAGCTAGTTGTATTTTTTGCCATATACTATCCCGGATCGCACCCTCGTGGTGTGTAACATCTTTGTAAAAAAGATTGATTTGTAGTCAAGGCTTTTAATCGTTTATACTGACCCCGGTAAATTTCTCGAATAATAATTGTAGAATGCAAAGATGTCTGTGCCTCCTTATCAGCAGCAACATACCCTTCTTTCTCAAGTTACCTGCGCGGGGATTGGTGTTCATTCCGGCAAGGAAGTTCAGGTTCGCTTAGCGCCTGCCCTTGAATACGAAGGTATTCGATTCGTGCTTGGACAAGGGGAGGGGGCTGTGGAGGTTCAAGCTAACTGGCGCTCTGTCGTGGACACAAGGCTTTGTACCACCCTGGGGCACGCTTCTGGCGCAAAAATTTCCACTGTGGAGCACTTGATGGCTGCTCTTTCTGGCTGTGGCGTCGATAATGCAAGAATTTTTGTAGAGGGGGAAGAGCTTCCTATTCTGGATGGAAGCTCCCTTGGCTTTGTTGAAGCCATTCAAAAAGTTGCTCTTCGCAAACAACCCGCTATTCGGCAGGCTTTTCGTGTGCGTAAACCCGTTCGGGTTGAAGATGGGAAAGCTTTCCTTGAACTAACGCCTTCGCCTCATTTCGAGGCAACCCTTGAGGTCCCTCTGAAGGGCGCAAAAACTCAATTTTTTCATTATTCATCCAAAATCCATGATTTCGGCGCGGTGGCTTCTGCTCGAACGTTTTCTTTGTTGGAGCAGGTGCAACAAATGCAGGCTGCGGGCTTTATCAAAGGCGGAAGCCTTGAGAATGCCGTCGTGTTAGATGGGGAAACGGTTCTCAATCCGGAAGGCCTTAGGTTTCCCGACGAATGTGCTCGCCATAAAGTGTTGGACATGATAGGGGATTTGGCCCTAGCCGGAAGGCCTGTTTTAGGTCATGTGCGGGGGATTTATCCAGGACATTACTTGAATCACCTCTTGCTTCAAAAGCTGATGCTTGATGTTGATGCTTGGGAATTGGTACCGCTTCCGGTTTTGGATATCAAAGATTTTTCTAAGAAACCAGTTTTTCGGGGCTCTGTAGAACAGCCTGTTGCTGTTTTTGAAGCATCAGCTTATAACAGGTGAAGTTGGACTTGTTTTGAAGAAAGAAAGCTGATTTGAGTATGCGTACGTTGAAGCCCTTTTTTGCGCCGTTGGGTGCGTTGGTTTTATGTTTAGCAGGTTGCGATAAGCAAGAAAAGCCTTATGTTGAGCGATCTGTGGGGGAACTTTATCAAGAGGGGTACCAGTCTTTTCAGCGTGAAAATTTTGAAGAAGCTGTTGCTACCTTTGATGAGGTTGAACGTCAACATCCTTATTCTGCTTGGGCAGCAAAGGCTCAGCTTCTATCTGCCTATGCTTCCTACAAGCAACAAAAATTTGATCAAGCCGTTTCGACATTGGATCTTTTTATTTCTCTTCATCCAACGCATCCTCATGTGGCCTATGCTTATTATTTAAGAGCCCTTGCCTATTATCAAGATATTGGTCCGGTTAAAAGAGATCCAAAAAATACGGTTCTTGCTTTGAGCGCTCTCAATGAGGTGATTAACCGCTTTTCCGAAACTCCTTACGCGCTGGATGCTCGCCTTAAAC
This sequence comes from Alphaproteobacteria bacterium, assembly GCA_051657245.1. Lineage (GTDB taxonomy): Bacteria > Pseudomonadota > Alphaproteobacteria > Holosporales > JBOFFI01 > JBOFFI01. Next base: position 5,396 of record JBOFKI010000129.1, read on the forward strand.
GCGATTTTGTGCTAGACCACCTCGCTGCTAAAGAGATGGAAGTCGGCAGACTTTATCAAAAAAAGTACCAATACATGGCAGCGATGAATCGTTTTCGCCAAGTCGTAGTGGAGCATGCTCGAAGCACCCATGTTCCAGAAGCTTTACATCGTTTGGTGGAGTGCAGCCTTGCCCTTGGCATGCGAGGCGAAGCTCAAAAGATAGCCGCTGTTTTGGGGCACAATTTTCCTTCAAATCCTTGGTATGCAGACAGCTATTTGCTGTTAAAAGGCGTGGATCTGAGGCCTGAGTGGCATAAACAACAAGAAACCAGCTGGCTTTCTTCCTGGATGCCTAATTCTTAAGAGCGTCGATGAATCCCTGGAGGATATAAGCAGCGGCCAATTTATCCACAGCTTTGTCCCGTTTTTGACGGGAAAGATCGGCTTCAAGCAAAGTTCGGGTGATAGCAACCGTAGAAAGTCGCTCATCCCACAAAAAGCAAGGAGCGTCCTCAATAACCAAGAAATTTTTCACGAAGGCGAGGGTGGCATGGCACCGCGGCCCTTGGCTCCCGTTCATGTTCAAGGGCCAGCCTACCACAAGGCCTTGGAGTGTAAATGTTTTGAAAAAATCTGCTAAGATAAGGCTGTCTTGGGTCCATTTTTTTCGCTGGATTGTTTGAAAAGGTGAAGCGATGAGCCTGGTTTCATCACACATCGCTAAGCCAAATGTCTTGCTTCCCACATCAACCCCCAGTAAACGTCCCTTGGGGGAGGCAGATTTAAACTCAACAAAGTTTTGGCACAGGGGCATAAATTTCCGATAAAAAGAGACTAACGTTCGCGTAACGCATCATATTTTGCTTTAACAAAGGGTTTAAGTAAATAGGTTAAAATGGTTTTCTTGCCTGTAAAAACATGGGTAGTTACTTGCATTCCTGAAATGATCGGCATTTTTTTACCATCTTTTTGGAGATAATTTTTTTCAGTTCGAAGTTGGATTTTGAAAAAGCTCTGGCCTTTTTCATCAACAATGGAGTCTGCACTCACATTTTCTAGTTTTGCTTTTAAACCCCCATAAATGGAAAAATCGTAGGCTGTCACCTTAACCATGGCGTCTAAGCCAGGACGAAGAAAGGCAACATCTGAGGGTAAAATATTTGCCTCAATCAACAGATAGTCATCTAAAGGTACCACCTCAATTAAATCAGCACCTGGGGCAATGGTTCCTCCGATGGTTTTGGTTTTGATAAGCTTCACGATGCCATAAACGGGGGAGCGGATGTCTGTTCGTGTCACGCGGTCTTTATCTGTTTCAAGGGCAGATTTTATATCTTGAAGCTTTTGTTCAATGTCTTTGAGCTCTGCCAAGCGTTCATCACGAAATTTAAAACGAATCTGTTTTGCGACTTTTTCTGATTCTTTTAGGGCTGCTTCTGCTTTGGGGATAGCCGTTCGAAGCGAGTTAATTTGCCCTTTTTGCTCTTCCAGTTCACGTTTTAGGTCAAGAAAATCAATTTGCGAAATCAATTGTTTTTTAGCGAGAGGCTCTTTAATCGCAACTTTTTTTTCTGTAATCTCGTGCTGGGCTTGAAATTTATTAAGCTGGGCTTTTTGATTTTCTAAATCTTGCTTGCGTTGCTCTGTTTCATGGGAGGCAATCTCAATTTCAGAATTCATTTTTTCAGTTTGAGTGTTAAAATAACGGACTTGTTCTGTTGCAATTCCTGGATTTTTTGTAAGTACCTCTTGGGAAGGCTGGTAGAATTTTCCCTCAATTTGGGCATTGAGGCGTTCTTTCATGGCCAAAAAACGAACATAATTTTCTTGATTTTCACGATATTTTTCTTTTGCAGCAACGTTTTCTAGACGCATCAAAATTTGATTTTTTTGTACGATTTGCCCTTCGGAGACAAGGATTTCTTTTAAAATCCCACCTTCTAGGTTGTCAATCACTTGTACATGTTTGGAGGGAATCACTTTTCCAGTACCAATTGTTACCTCGTCTACTTCGGAAAAAGCTGCCCATACCAAAAAAACTAGGAACAAAGCCAAAGTTGTGTAGAGCATCCAAAAAGACACTCTGGAGCCTTTAGCCAAAAAAGCCTTTACCGTTGGTGGGAGGTATTCATAATCTTCATTTTTTTGAGACATGATTTTTTTCCTCTTGGGCTGGGATTGCATTTATTTTTTGAAGTTTTTCAAGAATTTCGTCTCTTGGGCCGTCCGCAATCAATTTCCCATGCTCAAACACAAGCACGCGGTCAACAAGGCTGAGCAAATTAATCCGATGGGTAATCATCAAAAGGGTTTTGTGGGAAATGACTTTTTCCATATTTTTAAGGAATATTGCTTCAGAGGCTGGATCCATCATGGCAGTCGGTTCATCCATCAAGAGAATAGGGGGGTCACCTGCCAAAGCCCGAGCAATGGCGATAGATTGTCGTTGACCGCCTGAAAGGAAATGTCCTCCTTCCCCTACCGGCATATCATACCCCTGGGGGTTTCGGTTCACAAATTCATGGGTTCCTGACAGAAAAGCGGCTTGAATCAACGCTTCGTCGTTAACGCCTTGGGCTGCCATGCGGATGTTATCTTTGACTGATCCGAAAAAGTGAAAAATGTCTTGGGGAACATACCCCACGTTCGCACGAATATCGCTAGGATCCAGCTGACGTGTATCAACACCATCAAGGAGTACGCTTCCGGAATTAGGTGAATAAAGCGCCATGATAAGCTTTTCTACCGTGGTTTTTCCAGACCCTACGCGACCAATAAGCCCCACTTTTTCTCCGGGTTTAATCTTAAAATTAACAGATTGTAAGGCTGGTATTTCTTGGTTTGGGTATTCAAAGATAACATTATCAAACTCAACCGCACCTTGAAATGTGCTCCGGTGGATAAAATTTTTGTCCGTGGGGCGCTCAACAGGAAGTTTGATGATATGGTTCAATTCTTTGAGGGTGATTTTGACATGGTTAAAGCGCCCCAAAATTGAAATAACCTGGGCCAGCGGCATCATTGAGCGTGACAGGAGGATCGAGCAGGCGATGATGCCCCCCATAGATAAATGACCCTGGGAGACCAAAAACACCCCATAGATAATGATGGAAACATAAGCAATATTTTGGACAAACAGGGTGAAATTCATGTTGAGCATGGTGTAAAAATTAAGCCTTGTGGAAGACAGAGAGGCCCTGCTTATGATGTCTTCCCAAAGTTTTTGAAATTTACCTTCCGCGTTGAGGGTTTTAATCGTTTCAAGGCCTTGGACGGCTTCAACTAAAATACCTTGTTTTTGCATGGCTTCCCGAAAAGACCTGCTTGCTGTCAGTTGAAGGCTAGGCTGAGAGAAAAAACTCCAAACCAGGACAAGAATCGTTCCAATCACAGGAATCCAGCCCAAAGCACCCCCTATCCAAAATATGGAAGCCAAAAAAAGCAGGGAGAAAGGTAGGTCTACAAGGGCTACGAGGGTAGATGACGAAAAAAAATCTCGAAGCCCTTCAAATTCTTTTAAGGTGTTGAGGAAACCGCCAGATGAGATGGGTTTGGACGCCATTTTTAAATTTAAAACATGTTCAAAAAGTTTGCTTGAAATTAAAATGTCTGAGTTTTTTCCTGCAACATCCAAAAAGTATCCTCGGAGCATTTTGATTATAAAGTCAAAAATATAAATTAGAAAAATGCCAACGGACAAAACAAAAAGCGTTTCAAAAGCGTTGTTGGGGAGAACGCGGTCATAAACGTTCATAGAAAAAAGAACCGTTGCAATGGTGAATAAATTGATCAAAACAGAGGCTGCGATGGCTTGTAGATAAAGTCCTTTGAAAAGTTCAAAAGCTCCCCAAAACCAATGCTTTTCGTAAACTTTTTGATGCTCCTTCCAGCGGGTATCAAATCGAAAAGCAGGTCGCATAAAGAGTGCCTGCCCCGTATAAGATTTTTCCAACGCTTCGCTTTTGATGCTTTGAACCCCTTTTCCATATTCTGGAAAAATGACCAAATAGGTTGTTGAATCTTTTTTCCCAACCAATATACATGCTTGGTTATTTTCAAGGAGCAAAATGCAAGGCATCATGACCGTGGCAATATCCTCTAAGCTTTTTTTTAAGATTTTAGAAGAAAATCCAGCCCTAGATGAGGCACGCAGGACTAAATCAGGCGTTATAAAACCTCCTTGGGTTGGAAGCCCTACTTTAAACGCAGCTTCTGAAAAAGGCCTTTCCAGAAGCTCGCTTAAAGTTTCCAAACATAAAAGCAACACATCTACTTTGTTTGAGGATTTTTTTTGTGGTCCTTCGGAAGGAGGTGTTTTGTTTTTTTTCTCTTCTGGCAATGCAACCTCCTTTTTTATAAAGAAAAACAATTAATAGATTGATTTGTATGGCTTATTTTTCTATGGTAGGGGTGAAAATGTAAAATTTTTATTAATATTGACGGTAAAAAACAGCAAAGGGGATGCTTGTGTCTAGGTTTATTTTAATTTCGTTTTTTCTTTTTTCTTGGAATGTAAATCTTTCTTTTGGTATGACTTTAAGAACGGCTGTTGAAAAAGCTATTGCTTATTTTCCGCAAATCCAAGCAGCCAAAGCATCTTTAGAGTCTTCCCGTGCGCTAATTTCTCAAGAATCTTCTGCTTTTTCTCCTCAAATTGGTGTAGAAGTTCCTTTGGGGCTTGAATATACCCGAGAAGATACAAAAATTTCTTCGATGACAACAACGCCAACCCATGCGGAATTGCAGGCTTTTAGGTCCTCTCCTTCCTTAAACCTTCGACAGCTTATCTATGATGGAGGGTATACTTCTGCCCGCATTTCAAAAGCGGAGTTTTTATCTGAAAAAGCCTATGAACAATATCAAGATACGATTCAAGAAATCGCTTTTAAAACGGCTTCAGCTTATTTGCAAATCCTTCGTTTAGAAAAGCTTAATAACATAGCTGCTGAAAATCTTACCGCTCATCAAAAAATGTTAAAGAAAACCCAAAATCTTGTAGATGCTGGTGATCTTACCATCGCAGACCTTTTGCAAATCCAAGCTCGTTTAGAAGATGCTCACCTTACCCTTACAAATGTAAAGGGAGAGCTCGTTAAAATGCGGGCTGAATTTAAAGGATATACAGGTATTGAAGCTGTGAATTTGGAAGATCCTAAAATTAAATCGGTGGCATTAAATTTGAACCGAGCCATTCAAGTTGTGCTTCAAGATAACTATACTTTGAATGCCTTGAAAAAAGATAGGGATGCTGTCAAGGCCAATTTAAAAGGGGTTGAGTCTAAATTTTTTCCAACAATTAATGCCGAAATTTCTGGTAATAGGGCTCAAAACGCTGGCGGAATTAAAGGGACCCGCGTGCAAGGAAGTGCCCTTTTGATGGTGCGTTACAACTTATTTGATGGTGGCAGCCGAGCGTTTGAGAAAAAAAGTGCGGTTTCAAACATTACAGAAGCTGAAAAGAAAATTGCCACTCTCAAATTAGACTTAGAAAAACAAACCCAAGCAACTTGGTCTGATATCCAAACGTTAGAACGCCAAGAAAAAATTTTTAAACAAGCTATCGACTATAAAAGACAAGTTGCAACGTCTTATGTGAAGCAATTTGATATTGGAGCTCGAAGTCTCTTAGATATCCTAAATGCAATAAACGATTTTTTTCTTACATCAGCTCTGCACGTCAACACAACTGTCAATTATCAAGTAAATTGTGTCAAGCTAAAAACCCTTGGATCTCAATTTCTTCAGGAACTTGGGGTACAAAGACTTTCAAAAAAATTAAAAAAAATCTAAAAAAAGTGTTTAGTCCCAGATTGTGATGGTATGAACAAATGATAAACTTTTGAGGTCTTCTTGCCAGAGTTTAAGGATGTATTCGTAAGGGGGGAGACCTTTAAGAGTTTCAAGGGGCGGGTTTGTTGCATTTCAAAATCTTCAGACGATTTGACCAACGCACCCGCGTTGAAATCCAAAATCTTAAAGCGTTCAGCTGTTCAAACAAACGTTAATACATCCTCTTTAAGGCGAAAATGCTTCGGCGAAAATCCAACAAATACCCCAGCTAAATTCTTTCAGATAGAAAATTTTATTTTTTTTTATGGATAAGTTGCGTGAATTAAAGAAGAATTCTCAAAAAAAAACTTTAATATGCCCTTTTCAGTTTTATCATGAAATTTTATCAGTTATGCGAAGGTTTTAAAATTATTAAAAAGCAAATTTGCTATTTTCCAAATAAGAATAAAATGCTAAATATGTCTTTGGAGCGGTGCACGGTAGAGGGGCTGTCGCGTCTTCTTTTTAAGAGAAAAATAAAATTTGTAATATTTAGTTTTACAACCTCTTAGAAGAACGTTAATAAATAGATGGTTAAATTGTTTGTGGCAGGGTTTTTTAATCTTAATTTTAGAAATGAAATTTGTACGTGATAAATTTCTTTTTTTTGTTTTTTTAAGTATTTCAGGTTAACTACAAAAAGATGATCGAGAAAGTTAGTATGGTTGGAAAAAAAGAAATTAAAATTTTAATTCTTTTTTTTGTCGCGCTGGGTTCTATTCTCCTTTATAAATGGTGGAATTCGAGACAGGTTGGACCTTTTCAGCGAGAAAGTAAAAGTATTTTAATAGAAGCGGAAAAAGCAAAAATTGGAACCATAACCCGTCGCATCACAATGAACGGTTCTTTGGTTGCGCATCAATTGGTTGTTTTGAAAACTGAAGTTGAAGGTAAAGTTAAAGAGATTTTTTTTAAACAGGGACAAATTGTAAAAAAAGATGAATTTCTTTTGAAAATTGACGAAGACGTTTATCGCCTTCAAGTGAAAGAAGCAGAAGCAAGGGTTAAATTGTCCAAAACTGAATATGATCGCTCTGAATATCTGTTGAAAAAAGATTTTGGTACGTCAGCCGCAAGAGACAAAGCTCTTGCAAGTCTCAAAGTCAATGAAGCGGAATTAGAAGTTGCGAAATTGCGCTTATCTCAAACTGAGATTCGGGCACCTTTTAATGGAACAGTTGGGCTGAAAAACGTTAGCGTGGGAAGTTTTATCGCGAAAAACGAAGAAATTCTTACGATTGTCGATTTGAATCCTATTTACGTGGATTTTCCGGTTCCAGAATCTTATGGGAAATTATTGTCTATTGGGCAAGAAATTGATGCAACAGTTGAGGGGATCAGTGATCTCCCCGTATCTGGAGAAATTATTGCAATTGACCCCAAAGCAGATTTTTTAACCCATAGTGTCCAAGTTCGTGCGGAGCTTGATAACGGGAATCATACGTTTAAACCGGGACAATTTGCTAGAGTTAACCTAGAATTAAATAAAGAGCGGGGCGTTTTAATTCCTCAAATTGCAGTTGAACGAGAAGGAAATCAAGAATTTGTCTTTGTTGTGCAAGATGGAATAGCTATCAGAGTTGAGGTAACAACAGGACAAAAAGAAAACGGCATGGTGCGTATTTTGGATGGTGTAAAAGAATCTGATTGGGTTGTAACTGTTGGACAGATTAAGATCCAAGATGGAATGCCTGTCCGTATAAAAAATGCGCCTTCTGAAAAATCCAAAGGCTTGAGCAAATGAGAAAAATTTTCGGGGGTGTCGTCGTATGAGCCTTGCAGAGCTTTTTATCCGCCGACCTGTTTTATCCTGGGTTTTGAATATTGCGCTTATTTTGGTGGGAATTGTTTCCTGGCGCCAGCTTTCTGTTCGTCAATATCCTCAAATTGAACAGCCTGTGATTACGGTGATTACTCAGTTTGAAGGTGCGGGGCCGGAGATTATAGAAGCTCAAATTTCTCGCCCCCTCGAACAGGCCCTTTCTGGCCTTGAGAGCCTTGATTTCATGATTTCCCAGAGTGAATCTGAACAAAGCAAAGTGAAACTGTTTTTCAAAAGTGCGCGTTCATTGGATGCGGCGGCATCTGATGTGCGAGACCGTCTCGCTCGGGTAAGCAACCTTCCTGAAGATGCAACAGACCCCAGAATTCGTAAAGCAGATGCGGATGCGGAACCTATTGTGTATTTGGCGTTATACGGAGATAAATTTCCTGTCGCAGAACTCAATGATTATGCGGCCCGCTACCTGGAAAGCGAGATTGAGTCTATTCAAGGTGTTGCGTCTGTTGATCTTAGCGGAGCAGGTGAGTATGAGATGCATATTGTACTCGATCCTGTCCGGCTGGCTGCGTATAAAGTAACAGCAAGGGATGTGGCAGATGCTTTGCGTCAACAAAATTTTAAAAAACCAGCTGGAAGACTAGCGGGGGAAGATCGCGAATTTTTGGTGACCACGACGGCAAGCCTCTACAAACCAGAAGATTTCAATAAATTGGTTCTGACAGAAAAAGATGGCTATGTCGTGCGTCTGTCAGACGTTGGATATGCCGTTGTAAAAGCGGATGATAAGCGATTTAAAGTGCGTTATAATGGAAAAACTGCGGTTATGTTGGGGATTGTGGCTCAATCTAAGGCAAACCCCATTGAAATTTCAAAAGAAATTAAAAATAAGCTAGAACAAATTCAATCTAACTTGCCTGCAGGAATGTTCATCGATATTGCAAATGACCGCTCCATCTTTATTGAGCGTTCAATTCAACAGGTTTACCAATCCATCTGGGAAGCTATTATTCTTGTTGTTTTAGTTGTATTCGTTTTTTTGCGTTCCTTCAGGGCCTCTCTCATCCCCCTCATGACGATTCCTATTTCGCTGATCGGTGCGTTTTTTATTTTGCATTTTCTTGGTTTTACCATCAATACCCTAACTTTACTTGCGATGGTTCTGGCCATTGGGCTTGTGGTCGATGATGCAATCGTAGTTTTGGAAAACATTTATCGCTACATTGAAGCGGGGATGAAACCCCTTCAAGCAGCTATCAAGGGCACGAAAGAAATTCAATTTTCCATCATTGCGATGACATTGACCCTTGCGGCTGTTTATACACCTATTGCCCTTTCTTCCGGAGTAACGGGTAAGCTTTTTACGGAGTTTGCACTTTCTCTTGCGGGAGCTGTGCTTATTTCTGGATTTGTTGCTTTAACCCTTTCTCCTATGATGTGTTCCAGACTTTTGAAGCTTCACCATGTGCATTCTCCTGAGGAGACAAAAAAATTTTTCATGAAGGTTTTTTACGCAGTGGATAGTTGGTTAGGTAGCTTTTTTGATAAGCTGGACCGGTTTTATGAGGGAAGCCTAAGGCTTATTTTGCGAAATCGTTTTTGGGTGTTGGGGGCAGGAGCTGGGGTTGCCCTTTTAGGAATCTTTTTTGCGACGAATGTTCTTCAGTCTGAGCTTGCGCCTCGGGAAGATCAAGGTGTTCTTAAAATTTTAGCTCAAAGTCCTTTCGGCGCAACCATTACTTATTTAGATCGTTATATTTCTCAAATCGAAGCAGCGCTCACAGGTGTTCCTGAGATTGAAAAAAGTTTAACGGTCATCCAGGCCGGAGATGAGTCTTATTCTATGAATTTGCTGGCTCCTTGGGAAAAGCGCTCCAAAAGTTGCGATGATTTGTTGCCCCCCATCCGTGAAAAATTAGAAGACATCACAGGTTTGAGGGTTTTTGCACGCTGTCCCAGTCGCTCTCTAATGGGTGGAGCATCTGAGAGACCTTTAGAAATTGTGGTTCAAACAAACCGTTCATTTAAAGAACTCGTGGATGTTGCAAGCGCTATTCGTCGTGTAATCGCAAAACACCCAGGTGTCCGGAAAACAGATTTGGACTGGAATCTTGCAGAAGAGGGCCAAGATTACGTTGTAAATGTGGACCGCAACCGGGCGGCCTCTTTAGGTGTTGATCCCAATTCTGTCGCGATGACCCTTGATATTTTGATTAGTGGAAGACGTTCTACTAATTTTGAAAAAGAAAGCAAACAATACCCTGTCCGGGTTTGGGTTGGTGAAATGTACCGAAAAAACCCAGAAGATATCTTAGCCATGTACGTAAGGGGGTCCAAGAACAACAAAGAGACGATGGTTTCCATGGCAGATATCGTTAAGGTGGAGCCGCGTTTATCAAATCCTGAAATTGAGCATTTTAAAGGGCAGCGGTCGGTTACAATTATTGGAGGGTTGAATAAAGGTTACGGTCTTGCCCAGGTTTATTCTGAGTTAAAAGATGAGATTCATCAAACCATGCCTGCCAAGGGTTATAGCATCAGCGAATCAGGGGAACTTCGGCGCTATTTGCAAGAAAGCGAAACTATTTTTCTCATTTTTGGGCTGGCAATTGTGTTTATTTTTCTTGTGATGGCGGCTCAATTTGAAAGTTTTCGAGATCCGTTTATTATCATGCTCAGCGTTCCTCTTGCCCTTGCAGGGGCTATCTTTACCCTCGTGCTCATTCCTGCAGGGACCATCAATATTTACAGCCAAATTGGGTTTGTAACCCTGATCGGTTTGATTACAAAACACGGCATTTTAATTGTAGATTTTGCTAATAATTTAAAGCAAAAGGGGGATGCCATTGAGGAAGCTATTGTGAAGGCTTGCCAATTACGTTTGCGTCCCATTTTGATGACGACTTTTGCAATGGTGCTGGGGGCGATTCCCTTGGCTTTGGCAACAGGTGCGGGTTCAGAAGCACGTCGTCAAATAGGTTGGGTGATCGTAGGGGGTATGTCGCTTGGAACACTCTTCACCCTTCTTGTTATCCCTGTGGTTTATACTTTTGTTTCAAAATCATTGAAGGAACAAGAAGAGGTTGTTGAATGACCTCAGGATTTTGTCAGGATAATTTTTTTGCCTTTTGCACCTTCGCGTGATTTTGTTCTTAAAGTGTTTTTAAAGCGGGGCTGTAGCTCAGATGGGAGAGCGCGTCGTTCGCATCGACGAGGTCAGGGGTTCGATTCCCCTCAGCTCCACCATGTATTGTGTGAGGTATCTTAGCGTTGTTGCGTACTTTTTTTTGTTGGATTTCTGGGTTTTTTAAAAAAATCTCCAAAACAAAGGGGGGGCAGGCTGTTGTTGCGTTTTGTGCTGCTTCTTATGTTCGTTTTGTTTATGCTACAACCCGGTGGTCTATAGAGGGAGAGCAATATCCACAAGCTTATTGGAATTTTAACAAGCCTGTCATTATTTGTTTTTGGCACGGCAGGTTGCTTATGGTTTGCAAAGCATGGCGGGGTCCGCATCCTTTTCATATGCTCATTTCTGGGCATTCAGATGGAGAAATGATTGCGCAAACCGTTCAACATTTTGGGATTAAGCGCTTAAAAGGATCCTCCTCAAAAACGCCTAAAGAAGCTTTCAAAAAACTGATTCAAACGCTCAAAGCTGGTTATACAGTTGGGATTACGCCAGACGGCCCGCGAGGACCTTGTTATTCTATCAGTCCAGGGATAGGGAGGCTCGCTTACCTCACGGGGTGTGATGTGATCCCATTAACATTTTCAACCAGTCGCCGGAAAATTTTGGGATCCTGGGACCGATTTTTTTTGGCGCTTCCCTTTGGGCGAGGCGTTTTTATTTGGGGGAACCCCCTTTCTCCTAAAAAAATCCCCGATGAAGCCACGTTTCTGCAAGCAATTCAAACAAGTCTTTTAGAGATTACTAAGCAGGCAGATGATTTTTTTCTATAAAAAAGAAGGCTTTAAGGTTTCTAGAAACGCACGGTAAGCTTGGAGAGTTGTTCTCTGAGGAAGCAGAGAGGGCGTATTAAAATGTTCTTCTTGCCATAAACAAGATGTCATGGCACCCATTTGGAACACAAACCAAAGATCTTGGATTTCTTCTCGGGTTAGGGCTGGGTCGGGAAATACATAAACAGGGATATTTCCTTTTGCAACAGCATAGCCAATTTCTGCAATGGTCCCATAAGCTTTCCCTGAAACAATCGCAACCATCACAGAAGAGGTTTGAATTTTTTGGGTAATCATTTTTAAAATATCAAGGGCTTGAGTTCCTTTTGGCAGCCTGCCTTTTTCATATTTTCCCTCAGCAGAAAGAAAACTAAACACCCATGGCCCATTATAAAAATAATTCCCTCTATCCAAGAGCACGTCTGCATAAATTTTTTGAATTTTTTCAAGGGACATCGTGGAATCTAAGGGAAGGAGAAGCTCTGCAGGAGGGTTGATGGGGATCCGGCTTGCAAAATAAACGAGTTCTTTTCCATAACTTTTTGTTCCAAAAATCAAAAAACATAACAAAGAGCAAAAAACTCTTTTTAAGTAAAGCATAATCAAATTTTCCTAAAATAATTAAAAACGATAAATAAACACGAAAAAATAGATTATTAAAAAATAAAATTCAATAAATTTTTTATTAAAATAAGCTAAAAAAACCAGCTTGGGCGCAATATATCTAAAGTATCTAACTTTAAATGCTGCCGAAGTGCTTCCAAAAAACGATTCATGAAAGTCACGTTATGAAGTGTAATCGCAGAAAACGCCAAAAGCTCCTTTGCTTTTAGCAAATGATGAAGATAAGCTCTGGAATAAGTTTTGCACGTTTCGCAAGGGCACGTGGCATCGATAGGCCCTTCATCTTCTTTAAAGCAGGCTCGCTTTAAATTGATATGTTCCCGTGGGTGGAATGGTTCATTAGCCGTGTCCCAATAGTGGGGACGGATTAGAGCGCCGCCATGGCGTGCTAAACGCGTAGGGTGCACACAATCAAAAGTGTCAATACCTTTTTTGACGCCCTCAAAAATGTCTCGAATGCCTCCAATGCCTAGCAAATGGATGGGGCGTTCAGGAGACAAATTTTCCATTGTCATGCCAACAACTTCATCCATTTGAGATTTATGAGCCCCTAAGGAGCCTCCAATAGCGTGTCCAAAGAAGGGGTGTGAGCTTACAAATTGGGCGCTGAGGGCACGTAGATCAGGATAGACACCTCCTTGAACAATCCCATAAAGCGCTTGTTTTTCAGTTTCAAGGTGTTGGAAAGCTGCTAAGCTTCTAAGGGCCCAGCGGTGGCTTAAGTGCATAGAAGATTCTGTGTACTGTTTTTCCACATGAAAAGGTGTGCATTCATCTAAAACAACAATCAGATCCGCGCCTAATTCATGTTGAACCTGAATCGACAGCTCTGGGGTAAGGGTGTGCATGGAGCCATCTAAATAAGATTTAAACGTTGCGCCTTCCTCAGTAATACGCTGAATGTTTGGGGAGCGATGAAAATTTCGATTACCCTTAATTTCACAGGCAACTGAACCATGCCCCAAACTAAAAATCTGAAACCCACCAGAGTCTGTTAGCATGGGCCCATCCCACCCCATAAACCGGTGAAGTCCGCCCTGACGCGCGATAAGATTTGAGCCAGGTTGAAGCATTAAATGATACGTGTTGGAAAGGATGATTTGACATTTCGCTTGTTTGATTTGGGATGCACTTAAGCCTTTGAGCGAAGCTTTCGTGGCGCAAAAAATAAAAGCGGGGGTTTCAATTTTTCCATGGGGGGTTTGGAGTTGACCCAAACGGCCTTTATGGGAATGTGATACATGCTGAAATTTAAATGAAAAATTTGGAAACAACGGGCTTTCTCTTTTCTCTCAAAAGCAAAAAAATGAATTGATTTTTCAATATTAAAATATACCCCCAAAAAAGCAACGGGGTTATCTATCAAACGATTGAAAAAAATGGTTGGACGGGATAATGGTATAGTTAATATTCTATCCCTCTATCATTCCCGCGGCTAGGCAATCTTACCACCTTGGACTTTTACTGAAGCGTTATGTTTACGGGGTTTTCCTGGATTCTCGCTTCCGCGGGAATGACAAAAGGGTGTCGGGAAGGACAAAGGCATTCAAATTCAAAAAACAATTTTTTTCAATCAAAAAAACGAAACAGTCCTTGTTTTTTGCGGGCAAAATAGATAGAATGAGTCGACTTTTCCGAAAAATCTTAAAGCCTCGGGGGCTCCATGAAGCGTTTTTCTCGACTGTTTCTTGTTCGCTCTGTTTGTTTTTTTTCCTTCTCCAGCGTGTTAAGCTTTTGGATTGCTGTTCTTTTTTTGAATCTACAGCCCATCAAAGCAGAAAATGTGGCGCCCGTTGTGAGGGGGAACCAAGTTTATAAGCTTTTGGTTGAACTTCAGGCGCCCCAGGGCAAATGGTCTTCTGATCCGCGCCATGAGGCTATTTTAGAAGCGCACCGAAGAGCGCTACAAGAAGCGGCCCTTCACTATGCAGATGGTTCAACAGCCACACTTCCCCAACTCCCTTCAGATGCGACACTTTTGGACATGGTGGAATCTTTTTCAGTGAAAAAAGAAAAAGTTAACGCTGCCCAATATCGAGGTATGTTTCATTTCACCTTTAAACCCAAAGCCCTTGAAAAATGGTTGAAACAACCCACATCAGAAACGAATGAAGCCCCTTCCAAGCTGGCGGAGGGAGGGGCGTTTTCTACTGAAGCTGTACATAAAATCCCCCTTTTGTTAAATGTTAAAATAGCATCCTTCAAGGATTGGATTCAGCTTAGGAAGACCCTGGATACCGTTGGGGAGCATCTGGTCCGCCAACAAATTTTGAGCCTTTCCCAAAATCAAGGGAAAATATCTCTTCTTTGGAAAGGGTCCGCTGATTTTTTTGCAGCCCATCTTGAAACATTAGGATTTAAAGTTACCAAGTTGCCCCATCAGTGGGATATTGAAAAATCTTCTCACCAGCAACGAGGTAATGTCTTCTCATCAAAAAGGGTTGTTTCGTGACCTTACCTAATTTGATCAGTCTTTTTCGGCTTTTTTCTAGTTTTGTGATTATATATTTGATTTCTCAAGACCGCCTTCAGGAAGCTTTTGTCCTATTTTGCTTCGCGGCTTGTTCAGATTTTGTAGATGGTTTTTTTGCACGTTACCTAAAATCTTATTCTCGTTTGGGAGCTTATCTAGACCCCTTGGCCGATAAAATTCTTTTGAGCTCTGTGCTCATAGCCCTCACAGTTTATGGAGTAATTCCGATTTGGGTCACATTTTTAGCAGTCTTGCGAGATTTATTAATTTTAGCAGGCGTTGCTTCGTTGTGGCTGGCCCAAAAACCTTTTGAAATAAAACCCCTATGGGTGAGCAAACTCAACACATTGTTACAGATTTGTGTGGTGCTGGTTTCCCTCTCACCCAATTTTTCATATCCTGAAATTTCTAAAATTCTCTATTACTCGATGGCCTTGACGACACTCATTTCCACTGTTTTTTATAGCCGCATATGGGTTTTGCTTATGAAAGAAACTTCTTTTTTTTCTAGCTCTCATCCTGCCTTTTCGTCTTCCCAGTTTCAATCAAGCATGATGAAATTTAAAAAAAGACGCAGCATGAAATTTAAATAAAACAAAGAGACCTTATTGGTGATTCATCCAACACACAATCCTTTTTCACTCACCTTGCTTCATAAGCGAGCTCCCCTATTTTGGGGCATTCTTTTTGGGGTTTTTTGCGTTCTTTTTTATCTCCTGCAAGGAATGTTGATGCCTTTTGTGGCAGGCTTTTTAATCGCCTATATTTTTAACCCTTTGGTCCAAAAAGCTGAACAATGCCACCTTCCGCGCGCCCTTGGCTCTTCACTGATTATTGGCACGTTCATTTTGCTGATTTTGATCTTTTTGTTTGTCACCATTCCCTTTGTAAAATCAGAGCTTCTTTTTCTTTTGGGACATTTTCCAGAATATGGTCAACATGTTTTAAAAAAAATAGAGCCTTTTTTTAAAAACTTTTCCCAATATGTCTCTGTGGAAGAGTTTGAATCTTTAAAAAAAATGGCGACAGGATCTTTGGGGCAAATACTTAGCTGGTTTTTAACGTTTTTAGGAACTGTTTTCACGAGCGGATTGGCCCTGGCTAATATATTAGCTTTCATTTTTGTCGCACCCGTTGTGGCATTTTATCTATTAAAAGATTGGCAGATTCTTCTAGCAAAATTTGATGCCCTCATCCCTAGAAACCAGGTAACGAGGTTTAGATTTTTTTTCAGGGAAATTGATAAAACCCTTGGTGGCTATGCCCGAGGACAGCTTTTAGTATGTGTTATTTTGGCACTATACTACAGCACCGCCCTTGCTTTTACGGGCTTGGATTCAGCCTTTATAATTGGAACTCTAACAGGTTTGCTTGCATTTGTCCCTTATGTTGGGTTTTTAACCAGCCTATTGATTGCTCTGATTCTTGGAGCTATCCAATTCACCACCTGGGGAGGCATTGGGTTAATCGGGCTTGTCTATGCAGGAGGGCAATTTTTAGAAACTTTCTTTTTAACGCCGAAATTTGTGGGAGGACACACAGGTTTACACCCCGTCTGGATTATGTTTGCTCTTTTCGCCGGGGGTGTTTTGAGCGGGTTTACAGGGGTGCTGCTTGCACTCCCCGTGGCAGCAGTCTTGGGAGTTTGCGTACGCTTTATGATTCAGGCCTATTTGGATAGTTCTCTTTACAACTCAAAAATTCCAAAATCTGATGCATGATGCTGTCCAACTTCTTTTGCCGCTAGGTCTTCCCCCTGTTCTGTCTTCGGAGCGTTTTTATACAAGCCCAAGCAACCAAGAAGCCTTTACGTGGGTCCAGCGCTGGCCTAACTGGCCCCAGCGCTGTTTAGCAATCTACGGTCCTCCTGGATGTGGAAAAACCCACCTAGGGCGTGTGTGGCAACATCATATCCAGGGGTATTGGGTGGAAGAAACCGTTTGCGACGCATGGACCCCCACAGATTTGGTTTTAAAACACCCAGCCCTCGTCATTGACAATGCACACCTATTTAAAAATGAGACTTATTTATTTCATCTCTACAATGCCGTTCAAGAAAATAGGGGCTGGCTTTTGTTGCTAGCACCCCAGCCACCCGCTCGTTGGAGCATTAGTCTGCCAGATTTACACTCTCGTTTAAAAATGCTTCCCGTGGCTCAAATTCTTCCACCAGATGATATTCTCCTGTTTCAAGTGCTCCAAAAACTTTTTGCAGATTTGCAACTAGATGTTGAAGATGAAATTTTGACGTTTCTAATCCAGCATATGGAACGTTCCTTCCTTTCAGCCCAACGGCTTGTGGATTTCTTAAATCAAGAATCCCTACGCCTGCATCGAGGTCTCACACGCCATTTTGTTCGAGAGTGGTGGCGAAAGTGGCTTTTAAGCACCTAAAACTAAAAACAT
Source organism: Alphaproteobacteria bacterium (assembly GCA_051657245.1). Taxonomy (GTDB): domain Bacteria; phylum Pseudomonadota; class Alphaproteobacteria; order Holosporales; family JBOFFI01; genus JBOFFI01. Next base: position 22,449 of record JBOFKI010000129.1, read on the forward strand.
GTAAATATTTTAAAACAAATGAATTGAAGATTTTTTTATTTTCATTATATTTTTTAGATATTTATTTTATGCTTATTGATTTTTTAATTACAGAATATTAGAAATATGAAATATTTTTCGAAAAAATTGAGTTTATTTATTTTGTTGGCTGCAATGATAAACCCTGGGTTTGCGGGCTCAATTAAACAGGATTCATTAAAAGCGCAGAAAAACAAAATACAAAAAAATTCCTAAAATTAGGTCAAACCCTCAAAAATCGATAAAATGGGATGATCTTAAGACGTTGGATTCAATAAATATTCTCAAAATTATCAATGCACTTCCAGAACGTTTGCGCCCTCAAGAGCCGATGAATTGGAACTCTTTTGTTTCTAATGCGTATCCTCTAGAAGAAAGTCTAAAATTTTATCATAGCCTTCCTGTCTCTTATAAACCTGGCTCTTTAGGCGAAATACCAGATTTTTCTCCAGATGATTTAGTAGATGATCCAAATGAACTCATACGCTCCCTCAAATCTCTTGCGCCTAACAACCCAAGGTGGTCTCCTGCCCATAAAAAATCTGTCTGCGTATTGGCGCCTGTTTTTTTCGTAGTACGGGATTTAACAAAAAATGAATTTGAAACATGGTTATCTTTAACCCAGCTTGCTCGCGTTGAGCTGCTTCGAATGTGTGCAAGAAGCAATAAATTTCCAAAGCTAGATCTGCTGATACCAGCAGGTTTAGACAACGAAGGCCTTACGACTTTTTTCCAAGACGCATTGTTCCCTGGAAAAAAATGGATTACTGAGGATTTACAAAGAAGCGCGATTTATTTGAAATATAAGGAACAAACGCCTGCTGTTGCGGCTTTAAGGCGTCTTCTAGAGGCTGCTATACCTCACAAAGGACGTTTACCTTAATTTGCAAAAACCAGGATCAAAAGTACTTTCCAGTAAAAAAGGGGAGGCAAATAGCTGCCTTCCCGATGCAAAAGCAGCTTTTTTAGATTTTCAAAAAAACGGTCTTGAAGTTTAAGAAGCATTATCGTAGGTTAGTAGGACATTTGCGGCGCCCGTGGCTCAATTGGATAGAGCACCAGACTACGGATCTGGGGGTTAGGAGTTCGAATCTTCTCGGGCGCGCCAAAATCTCCCCTTTTTTTAGGAAACATCTATGTCCCTTTCCCCTTCGCTTTCCTCGGATGAAGTTTTTTTTAAGACCGCGCGTTTAACGGTTCCAGCCCTCGAGGAAATTTTAGAAAAACCTTTTCCTGTTTTGGATCATGGATTTGTTCGAGTTGTGGATTATATGGGGGGAGATGCTTCCATTGTGCAAGCCGCACGGGTTTCTTATGGCAAAGGAACTAAAAAAATCCACGAGGACAGAGGACTCATCCGCTACCTCCTCAGGCATCGCCATACGACCCCGTTTGAGATGTGTGAAATCAAATTTCACATTAAACTACCCATTTTCATTGCGCGCCAATGGATTCGTCACCGAACGGCTAATGTCAATGAATATTCCGCGCGCTATTCGATTATGGATAAAGAATTTTATATTCCCCAACCAGAGCATATAGCAGCCCAAGCTACCCACAATCGCCAAGGACGCGGAGATGTTTTAACTCCTGAGCAGAGTATCGAAGTCTCCCGCCTTTTGCGGCGAGATGCGGAACAAGCTTATGACACCTATGCTTTTTTGTTAAACCAGACGGAAGCGGGAGAAGTGATAGACCCTGAGCGGGATTGCCTTGCCCGGGAATTGGCTCGCATGAACCTGACATTAAATTATTATACCCAGTGGTATTGGAAGGTAGATTTGCATAATCTGATGCATTTTTTGGCCCTGCGGGCAGACCCCCATGCTCAATATGAAATTCAAGCCTATGCCAAGGTGATGCTTGATATTCTAGCAACTTGGGTTCCTTTTGCGTATGAGGCGTTTCTGGACTATCTCGCCAATGCTGTTTCTTTTTCAGCAAGTGCTCTGGAAGTGATTCAGCGACTAGTACGAGGAGGACAGGTGAAGCGCCAAGAAACGACGATGAGCCAACGGGAATGGGACGAGATGTGCCAATCTTTGGGAATTACCCTTGATTGACGTTAGTTCTCTATAAAAAAAAGGCTCCCACCTTTTACGGCGGGAGCCTTTTTCGCTTAAAGCTCAGCTCCAATAATTAGAAAGCATAGCCAAGACGAAACATCACGTTGTGAGAAACGGGCATAATATCTTGAACTCTAGCGTTTTTCGTAAAATGCTTATAAGTGGTATAGGTGTAACCAAGGCCCATCATCATGTTGCGAGAGACTTTGAGGTCAACCCCTGCACCCACGACAAAACCGTTAAGACGCATTTTTTCACTGATAGCAGCAGGAGCAGCACCAGCAGAAACGACGCTACCTTTCAACTGAAATTGGCTATTCACGACACCAGCTTTAACATAAGGCATGGCGTTGTTCATAGCGATACCCATCCGGGCGGCAACTTCTATGCTGCTTTTTTTCTTAAGAGATAATTCTGTACTGTCTAATCCAACAGCACGAACAGCCCCACGAACACCATCAACAGTAGCCTCATCCCCACCAGCATTAAGCGCAGCATCAATCGCTTCAGCATTTGGCAAACTGAATTTTACTTCCAATTTTTCGCCAGACATCAGGTAAGCCGCTTCAAGGCCAAGGTAAACGCGGCTTGTGCCAAGCTCTTTACCATATCCAAGAAAGACTCCACCATTCATGCCTTTAACAGCAAGATCAAGCTTTAAAGGATCAACTTTTATGCTTGCGTGCCCTGAAGCATGACCAAAGGTCAAGCCTGAATAAAACCCTGAAAAGTTGCAAGCAGGAGAAAGGGCAGGCATTGGGGTCATGTCTGAAGCCATTGCTACAGACGTTAAAAGTGTTGCACCCAAAAGCGCGTACGAAATTTTTTTCATCATTAAATTAACCTATATAAAAATTATCGACAACCACGAGGAGAAAGAACATAAAAACAACAAGATGTTGTTTTTTAGCATTTTTTAGTTTTTAAAACGAACGATTTCGTTAAAACACCCCTCATCACTGGAAAGAATTTAGCTAATTTTTAACTAAAACGCAACTTGTTGGGCCTTAAAAAACACATTTAAGCAAATATAGTTACTTAAATGCAACTTGTTATTTTAAAAAATAAACAAAAACAAATATTTAGATTATTGCGTAGTTGCTTTTTTACATCAGTCTTTAAAAAATATGCAGGGGATCATTCCTCTTTCTAACCCGTTTCGTTTGTGCTAAAACAGCCTTAGGTTATTAGAAAAAGAGGCCAGGTAGCCGTGTCATTTTTTTTGAAGATTTGTGCTTGTCTGGGCATGATTGTTTTGTCTGGCGGAACACCTCAAGCATCGGCCTATCAAGAAATCCCCCAGCACGTTGTTGAAAAAACCCGTTCCAGCGTGGTGAGCATTACGTCTAGGCTTTTATATGCAGCCTATGGAAGCCCGGGGGAGATCTGCGGCAGCGGCTTTTTAATCGACCAAAAGAATGGCATCGTCCTTACAAACCGCCATGTTGTGGGTGCTCCCGCTATCGGCTCTTTTGAGGTTACGTTTTATAACGGGCGCCGGGTGGAAGCGCGCTTGCTATATTACGATCCTTGGCAGGATTTTGCTTTTTTAAAAATTGATCCCAAGCATCTAACCCATGACATTCAGGCCCTGCCCCTTCATCCAAAGGGTGCTGTGAGGGGTTCTTCCGTTTTTATTTTAGGACAAAACGCGGGCCAATCTTTTTCTCTACAAACAGGGCACATCAGCACGCTTTATGATGCTTCTGGCGTTTTTCCAACCCAGTCTATCCGTGTAAGCCTCAACACAAGGGGAGGAGGAAGCGGTTCACCTTTATGTGATGAAAAAGGTCGCGTGGTTGGCCTCATTCACTCATCTGATATGGATAGCTTTGGGTTTGCGATCCCTATCGAATTTGTATGGGATGCTTTTGAAGACTTAAAAAAAGCATCGCTACCCGTTCGAAGAGGCACAGGGGCTTTGGTTGCGTACAGGTCCATTGATGAGCTGGCTCGTGTTTTTAAATTTTCCCCTGAGTTTGTAGCGGACTATCATAAAAAATACCCTGATTCTTTGGGGAAGCTGTTGGTCGTCCAGAGCGTTTTTCAAGATTCACCTGCCCATGAAATTCTCTTTCCAGGAGATGTGCTTCTGGCAATAGACGGTGAAGAAGTAGGCCCTTCCTTCTATAAAATGGACTCACTTTTAAACCAGGCGAAAAATCCAGAAGTTCGCATCACGCTTTTGCGTTCTGGAAAACTTCAAGATGTCTCTGTTAAGCTCTATGATTTACATGCCAGCACCGTGCAACGTATGCTATTTTTTGCAGGCTGCCTCTTTTATGAAGCCGACGAATTTTCTCGCCGAGTGCTGGGGGCTAATAAGGGAGAAGTTTTGCTGACCCATATTCGTCAGGGCTCAAGCTTGAGTCATGTATTCCCGCCCATCCCTGGGGGGCATAACATTTATTTCCTTCATATCCAAGAAATGGGAGGGAAACCTATTAAGACCCTCAAAGATTTGAGTGAACTGATCCCGGCCCTCAGCCTTCAGCGTTATTTTGGTGTCACCTACCAAAACTATGCATTTTCCCTTCTTATGCAAGACACGCCTCTTTTTTCTAAAAACGCTGCGTGGGAATGGGTGGAGTTGAACCCGCTCGACCAAGTCCCTCAAATTTTTTCTTGGGATATGCAAAAAATGACGTGGCAGCAAGATCTGATCCAATTACCTATGGCTCAAGAAATAGACGTGCCAATAATGCCTACCACTATTTCCTCTCCTTTGAAAGTGAATTAACGTGAAACCTTCCCCTCCTTCGATGCGTGATATGGCCAACGCCCTGCGGATTTTGGCCATGGATGCTGTGGAGCAAGCAAATTCTGGACACCCTGGGATGCCGTTGGGAATGGCAGATGTGGCAACGGTTTTGTGGACTCAGTTTCTTCGCTTTTCTCCCCAGCATCCTGAATGGCCCAACCGCGACCGCTTTATTTTATCGGCTGGGCATGGCTCTATGCTGCTTTATGGCTTGCTCCACCTGACGGGCTATCCTTCCATGACACTGGACCAGTTGAAAGCTTTTCGACAGCTCCACAGCCTCACCCCAGGGCACCCAGAATTCCAGCATACTCCTGGCGTTGAAGTCACCACAGGCCCCCTGGCCCAAGGGCTTGCCCACGGGGTTGGCATCGCCTTAGGCGAGGCGCTTATTTCCGCAAGATTGAGAGACCCAGACCTGCTCAGCCATTACACCTATGTGATCGTGGGGGATGGTTGCTTAATGGAAGGGCTCTCTCAAGAAGCGATTTCTTTAGCAGGTCATTTAAAACTGGCGAATCTTATCGCGCTGTTTGATGATAACCACATCACCATTGACGGCCCCACACACCTTTCAACCTCAGAAGCAATTCCCCTGCGGTTTGAGGCTTGCAGGTGGCATGTTCAGTCCATTGATGGTCACGACCCAGAGGCCATTGAAAACGCCATTCGTTCTGCCCAAAAGACCCCTCTGCCCTCTCTCATCGCCTGTCGAACCCACATTGGGTATGGTGCCCCCCATAAGCAAGGCACCGCAGCGGCCCATGGCTCCCCCTTAGGCGCTGCAGAGGTGGCCGCGACGCGCGCTACCCTGGGGTGGACTTCCTCAGTCGCTTTCGAAATTCCAGAACCCATTCAAAAGGCGTGGCGTGACGTTGGAGAGAAAGGGAACCAGCTCTATAAAGCCTGGGAACAGCATTATGAGCAACTGGATGAACCACACAAACAGAATGCGCAGCGATATTTTTACCCTTCCCACAAGGAGGAAACTTCCTGGAAAGACGCCCTCAAAAATCTGATAGATGGATGGCTGGTCCAAAAGCCAACGCTGGCAACACGCCAAGCTTCCCAACAGGTTTTAGACGTCATAACGCCCCATTTGCCAACCCTGATTGGAGGGTCTGCAGACCTGACGCCGTCTAATAATACTTTGGCTGACGGTATGCAAGCGGTTGCACCCGGCCAGTTTGAAGGAGGGTATATTCATTACGGCATTCGCGAACACGCCATGGCAGCTGCGGTGAATGGCCTTGCCCTTTATGGAGGCTTGATTCCCTATGGGGGGACATTTTTAACGTTTTCAGACTATGCCAGGCCCGCCATTCGTTTGGCGGCCCTTATGGAGCTTCCGTCCATTTACGTGATGACCCATGATTCCATTGGTTTGGGAGAAGATGGCCCTACCCATCAGCCAGTGGAGCACCTCATGGCGTTGCGAGCTATACCCAACCTAAATGTATTCAGGCCTGCAGACAGCATTGAGGTGGCTGAATGCTGGGAGCTCGCCATCACATCGTCCCGAACCCCTTCATTGCTGGCCCTGTCTCGCCAAGGGGTGCCGACCCTTCGCACCCAAAAAGGAGAATTACTTTCTGCCAAGGGGGCCTATATTCTTCGGGAAGCAAGCCTTCCCCACGAAATAACCCTTTTCGCAACGGGCTCAGAGGTTCAAATCGCTTGTCGTGTGGCAGAAAAGCTGGAACAAGAGGGCAGCTGCGGCGCAAAAGTTGTCTCCATGCCTTGTTGGCGTTTGTTTGAGCAGCAACCTTCTGATTATAAAGCTTATATCCTGAATGTCCCCGCCAACGGCCTTGCAGTTGCCATTGAAGCTGGCAGCCCCCTCGGGTGGGAGCGCTATGTGGGAAGAGAAGGGCTTATCTGTGGCTTGGAAACCTTTGGAACTTCAGCACCAGCCGCCGACCTATTCTCCTTTTTTGGTTTTACGGCACAGGCCATTTTCTCCAAAATTCAACAGCACCGTTTGAGTGTCAGGGAAACATAGCCTAAAAAAACCGCCTGAATCAACGGCAATTACCGACCTTCTTTGAAATTGCAACCTTCAAGAAAATCTAACCACTCGAGGAGAGTCTTCTTAAAAACCTGTTAAATTAGTTCAGAATTCCCTAAGGATCTAAGCGTTGTCTTCGTTTCGATGGTCAATCACCTCTACAACCTCATCTTCCCCACCAAGGTCAGATGTATCCTCAATCAAAATATCATCCCCCATTTCCACTTCTTCAACAGGAAAAACGATTCCATCATCTTCGGCAAGGGGATCAAACAAACGAGAATTGCCGCATCTTTCGAGACCTTTTTTGGTTTTACGGCAGAGGCTATTCTCTTGAACACGCTTGGGACCCATTATAGAGCCAAAGCAATTTAGTTTTATTATCATTTTCGGATGAGCTACGATAAAAAATTTCGCCTACAGGTTTTGAAAGTACGTGAAGAAAGAGGGCTTAAGCCTTGTTGAGACGGGTAAGCTTTTTGGAGTTCACAAGCAAACCCTCTACCATGGGCCCCGAGCGTTTGGAAGAAAAAAAGCGTGAGCGGAAGGCTTTCAAGTTGGATATGGTTTCTTTAGCTGAAAG